>JBLNDC010000230.1:0-5031 GCA_050261255.1 Bacteroidota bacterium | reverse complement strand
TTTCGCAAATAACGATCATCGGCAGCGGTTTGACCAAAGAAATTATGAATTATATTAAACTAGGCGTAATCAAGGGCGTATGGGCCAACGACCCTTATGAACTTGGGTTCCAGGGAGTATCGACCCTGCTCCAGCTTAAAAAAGGGCAATCTCAAGCAAGGTATACATTACCGCTATTTCTAGCCGAAGCCGGTAATGTAGAAGAAATTTATCAAAATTTTTTTGTTAATTCTACGCGAGGCTTTAAATGAGGACAATCCGGCGCTTGATTCCAATGACCATCCGTAGTAAATTGTTGGTTTCTTTTTTAACGATGATCGCTATTTTTACCCTAGTCGGTTTTTTTTCGTATTATAGCGAGCGGTATCTTTTAAATCGGGTCAACACCTTGCTCACCAATAACATCATCTTCAAAGAATTCAGCTCCAATATCGACAATACGGTTACATTCTTGGAACAGTATTTGATCTCCCGTAATTTTATTATGCTTCAAGAGTATTTCCGTGAGAGTCAGGAAGTGGACGCGATGTATCCTAATCTAGCCGTAATTCAGCCTACGATGGAAAACTACCTGCTTTTAGAAAATATCCGGAACATGACCCGTTCTTTTCTACAACAGGCGGATACTGCGGTTCAGGCCAAGCGCGCCCGGGATAGTTCCGCTTATTCGCAAGCGTTTTTAGAGGTGGTTCGCTACGGGACCAATATCAACTGGGCGATTGACCGCTTAATCACCCGGCAGTTGGAGGAGAACAGCAGACAATATTTGATAATTTCCAAACGCTTAGTTTTTATTCAACGTTTGGGATTAATCCTGATAATCGGGGCTTTAATCTTTAGTGTCCTGGTGACGGTTTGGACTAGTTTTCGGTTGACCAAACCTTTAATGAACTTAGTGGAAGCCGCCGGGAACATCTCCAAAGGTAAGTTCGATGTGGCTCCGTTAAAAGTATCCACCAATGATGAAGTCGGGGTGGTTACCAACGCTTTTAATGAAATGGCGGCGGATATCGCCAAACTGATTTTGAAAATCAAAGAGCAATCCGATTTGGCGCAGCGGCTTCAAGATCAAGAGTTACAAAATTTAACCATGAAAACCATTTTGCGAGAAGCGGAGTTACATGCTTTGCAATCTCAAATAAATCCACATTTTCTTTTTAATATGCTCAACGCCGGAGTTCAGTTGGCAATAATCGAAGAGGCTGATAAAACCGCCGATTATATTGACAAAGCCGCCAGCTTATTACGGTACAATCTAAGACGGCTGGATACCCCGGTAACCCTGGCGGAAGAAATCGACCATTTAAACACCTATTTCTTTATTCTTAGCGCCCGTTATGGAACGGATCGCATTAAATTCATCGTAGAACTCGATCCGGCGATCGGTGATTTTCAGCTTCCCCTTCTCACCTTACAGCCAATCGTAGAAAATGCTTTAGTCCACGGCGTGGAAGATATGGAAAATGGCGGGATGATTATAGTACGGGCTTTTCCTCAGGATAAGATGGTTATCATTCAAATCCAGGATAACGGTAAAGGAATGGATTTAGAAACTTTGCAATCCTTACGTGATGATAAACATAGCGCCGGCCACACAACCGGCTTGGGTCTTCATAACGTCCGTGAAAGACTCCGACTTTTCTTTCAAACCGAAGATTTACTTCGGATCGATATGGTTCCTGAAGGAGGGGTCTTGGTCGAACTGCGATTACCTTTCTTAAACTTTTCAGGAAAGGAGGGCGAAGATGAGAATATTGGTAGTTGATGATGAACAGGTCATGCTGGACTCCATTCACCGGATTCTCGATCTGGAAACCGATATTCTGCTTGAAACCGCCCGCACCGGAAGAGAAGCTATTGATAAAGTTCAAACCTTTCACCCGGATTTGGTAATGATGGATATTAAAATGCCGGGAATTAACGGACTGGAAGCCTTGAGTGAAATTAGACGCCTCGATCAGCATGTGGTTTTAGTAATATTATCGGCTTACGATAATTTTAATTATGCCCAAGAAGCGATTAAAAACGATGTTTTTGAATACCTCTTAAAGCCGATTAACAAAACCCGGATTATGGAGATGATCCGTAAAGTCCAGCATCATTTAGAGAAAAGACACTTTTCCCGTATAGAGGAACTGGAAATCCGGGAAAAATATCAAAAATCGTTACCGATAATTGAAAATGAATTAATACATGCTCTGATTAAAGGCATTGACGAATCAGGCTGTATAGAATATCAAGAACTATTGGGCGTCCAATTTCAAGCCGGATTTTTCGTCGCCGTTTCTTATTTAACTGAGGTAGATACGATTGACGGAAACATTGAACTTCAATACCAAAGCAGATCGAGGATCGCTGCCTTAGCGGAAGAAATTCGTCATCTATTCCCTTGTTTCGTTGGCATGAATAAAACCAATCTGATCGTTATTTTTATTCCGGTTTCTAATTATCTTAATTCCAGTCAACAAGGAATGCGGGAACTTCAAGAATGGTATCTCCTCAAGATCGGGCAACGCCTAGATACTTACAAACTTCCAGTCAAATTTCGAGTTGGGGTCGGTTCCGTTTATACTCATTCTTTGGAATATCGTAAATCTTACCATGAGGCTTTACAAGCATTGGATTCGTATACCCAAAGCGATCTTTGTTACTTCTGTGACATGGAATATCATCCCCAGTATAGTTGGGAACCGGAATTTGAAGGATACATGGAAGAGATTCTGGAAGGGGTTCGTTTCGGTCATGTAAAACGGGTGGAGATCTTATGCCAGAATTTATGCTCTAAATTTACTATTAAGAGCAATATTGAAAAGGACCGGCTCCTCTGTTATTTGTTGGAATTAATATTATCCGCTTACCGCGTGAGTAAAAAGGCGTGTAACAATAAAGATTTTTCCGGTCATTTTCTCCTCGGTTATCAAGAATTATTAAAAATACTTGATTGTTCAAAAGATTTGCAGGATCTTTTCGATGAAATAAAACTCCGGGTTTTAAACTTAACTGATTGTGTCCGGAAAAGTCTTGAATTTCATATCAAGACCTCAATTTTGGAGGCAAAAGAATTAATCGATCACAATTACCATCAAAATCTAACCCTTGAGGAAATAGCGCGCTCAGTCTCGATTAGCCCCTTTTATTTTTGTCGCCTGTTCCGTGAAGAACTGGGAGTCAGTTTTACCGAATATCTCACCAAAGTTCGCTTGGGAAAGGCCGTTGATTTACTGGCTCAGGGTCTATCCGTTAAAGAATGTTGTTTTGCATTGGGATATAACGATCCAAATTATTTTAGCAGAATTTTTCGAAAGTATTACCAAGTTTCTCCTTCGGAATACCGTGGAAAGCTGGTAAAAAAAGAGAGGGGGAACAACGAAAATGAAGACTAGTCGCTTATTGATATTTAGTGTCTTTATTCTCTGTCTTTTTTCGACCAGTGGTTGTATTTTCGGGCCTAAAACTACGGACCAAAGAACTCAGAATTATCAACCGATTAAAATCGGCTTAGCTATGGCAACTTTACAAGAAGAAAGATGGCGACGGGACCGGGATTTTTTAAAGGAACGAATTGAGCAACTCGGCGGCGAACTTTTGATTCAGAACGCCAATAACGATCAACAGAAACAATTGCAACAAGTCGAGTATCTCATTAGTCAGAAAATCGATCTGTTAATTATTGTTCCCCATGACCTTAATGAAGCAGCCTCAGCAGTTCAAATGGCCAAAAAGGCCGGAATCAAAGTAATCTCCTATGATCGGCTGATTCGCAACGCCGATCTCGACCTTTATATCTCTTTTGATAACTATAAAGTCGGAGAATTTATGGCCGAATACCTGGTGGACAAAGTTCCGACCGGAAATTACGTAATTATTAACGGAGCCCCTACTGATAATAATTGTTATATGTTTAACCAAGGCTATAAAAATGTTCTCACTCCTTATCTGGAAGACGGCAAGATAAAAATCGTTTTTGAGGCTTGGGCGGAGGATTGGAAACCTGAAGCTGCATATCAGTATATTCAAACCTTGTTGTTGCAAGGTAAAAAATTCGACGCGGTTATTGCCGCAAATGATAGTCTTGCCAGCGCGGTGATCGAGGCTTTATCCGAGTGGCGGATTGCCGGTAAAGTAATGGTGGTAGGGCATGACGCTGACCTCTCCGGATGTCAGCGGATTGTAGAAGGTACATTGTTGATGACGGTATATAAACCGATTCGAAAATTAGCTTATCAAGCAGCCGATATCGCATTGGCTTTAGTTGCGAGTAAGGATGTTAAAACAAACGGACCCCCGATCTTCAACGGCAAACATTTTATAAAATCGGAAATTATCAACCCGATCCCCATCAATAAGGAAAACATGGAGATCGTTATTAAAGACGGGTTTCACCGTAAGGATGACATTTATTTGAATATTTCTCGTTTTGGAAAGAAATACAACTTCTAAAACGTTGCCCTTTGATAAAATTAAAATTTTTGTGGAATATCATCGGAGCCATTTGAAGTTTACCTGAAAAGCCAGACTAAATTATTAATCATCTTTGGGGACTGAATCCTGTATCCCGCAGGAATCAGTCCTTTTTTTAATAGAGGTGGTGTTAATCAAAAAAAAAATTAGGATAATTTTGACTGCAAAAAAATCCTTGTCATAATTTTGATATCTTCCGTTAATCAAAAATTTACAATTTTTTTAATGACACCGGCAATCGACTCCAGATACTTAAGTTACTACTTATGTTAAAATTTAGGCTGTTTCATAATTACACTTCGAGTGATTACGATCCATTATCTTGTCTCCAAATTAAATTCTAGGAATGTTGAAACTCGGTTGTTTATAAAATGATTACGAATAATCAATTGATAAATGTTGAGAACCATGTCGTAATAATCGGGGCGTGTTAATACAGATTACGACATTTATAGCTACTCTGGTTTTAAAGTGAATTTTATAGGAAATGGGGTGGTCATCTAATTTAAAGAGTTGCTCATGTGTTCTTAATCTAAAACATCATTAAACGAAAGGAGCAAAACATGATGA
>JBLNDC010000229.1:0-4523 GCA_050261255.1 Bacteroidota bacterium | reverse complement strand
GGATTTTACACCCGTAGCCGGCTTTATCGCCGCAAAAATAGAACAATTGCGCTCTTTGGCTGAGAGTACGGTATTAAACATTAATTTCCCGATATCACCAACCGGCCGCTATCAGGGAACGAAATATACAATATTGGGAAAGAGAATCTATCGAAACGTTTTCGAAGCCAGACAAGACCTTCGGGGGCAAACTTATTTTTGGCTGGGTGGTGACTTAGTAGAATTCAATCAATCGTCAGATTCGGATATTAAAGCGATCGATGACGGATATATATCAATTACGCCTCTGAATCCGGATCTAACCGACTATGGGTATCTTAAAAACATCGGTTCAATTGATGTTCCTTGGAACATAAGTGAATAAAAATTAAATAGTCCGATTGAACAGATATTAATGGCACCAAAGCATTTATCATTGCCTAGAGAAAACGAATAATATAATCTGTAAATTGGAATAAATTACAATGGGGTAATTTGAATTTTTCGGTAATAAATATATTATAAGTAAAGAGGATTTAACCTTCAGGAAGCGAATTTTTAAATAGGACTTAAATTTTTTGGGTAACTCAATAAAATAACTTAAAGGGAGGGATTCCCCATGGTTCAGATCGCTACGGACGATCTCTTACGAGCGCTGAAAAGGTGCAAAGGGATTGCCAAGCAAGAGCTGTTAATCAAAGAGCCAGCCCAGTTCAATGAGGCCCGGAAAGCACACGCTGAAGCAAGACGAGAGATTTACGCCAAACTGATTGATTTGGTAGAATCGTCTGATATCGAAAATGCGTGTGCTTTCGCTTTTAAGGAGTATCAATCCTTAGCGGAGTCAAGCAATGATCCGATCATCAGAGGTCGAACTCAAGCGTTAGAGATGTTTTTTAACGTTTTAGGAATTGACCGCAATCAATTGAGCGAGTATAAAACGAATCAAGTCGATATTTTTCAATTACTGAGTGCAATGCCTCAACCTTCAACTGATTATTGTATGCAGTAATTGTTTTTTAGAAAGCCACCTTTGCTAAAAAAGGTGGCTTAATTTATTCTGCGGATCAGACCGACAACTTTTCCCAAGACCTGAACGTTGGGGGAGAGTATGGGTTCATATTGGTCATTTTCCGGCTGAAGCCTTACATGAGTGGTTTCTTTATAAAATCTTTTTACTGTCGCTTCATCGCCCAGTAAAGCGACGACAATATCACCGTTTTTCGCAACCGATTCCTTATTCACAATTACCATATCTCCGTCAAAAATACCGGCGCCCGTCATGCTGTCACCCCTGACTTTAAGCATAAAGGTCTCTTCGGACCTGGAAAAATCCTTTGGAAGCGGAAAATAATCCTGAATATTCTGCTCGGCTAAGATCGGGGCTCCGGCGGTAACTGCTCCGACAATCGGCACATATTGAAGATTCTTAGGCCCGTCGAAAGAACTCAAAGGAGTGTCGTCGGTCAACACCTCAATCGCCCTGGGTTTAGTAGGATCACGTCTTAAATAACCCATCTCCTCGAGTTTTTCCAGATGAGCATGTACCGATGAACTGGAACTCAAGCCCACCGCTTCACCAATTTCACGGACTGAAGGGGGATATCCCTTTTTTTGGACTTCTTTTTTAATATAATCCAAAATCTCTTGTTGCCTGGCAGTTAACTCTTCCATGGTAACCACCTCTATCCCAATTTTTTCTTATTATAACACATCATCAAAAAAAATACAAACATTTGTTCGCTTTTTTCTTGACAGTGAACATCTGTTCGTGTTATTATTTGTATAGACGAACATTCGTTTGGATAGGGGAGTGAAAGCAATGGTTTTTATTTATAAAGGTGTTAAATTTCATTGGTCGTTTCGCAAATTTCTAGTGAATTGTTTAGTATGTTCGTTAATTTTATTAATTTTAGGATTGTATTTGACTAACGCTGTTAAAGCAACTTCGGGTAATAAAGTAAATACTATAATCGTTCGGCAAGGCCAAACTCTATGGTCGATTGCGCGTCAGATAGCTCCGGAACAGGACCCGCGTGATGTAATCACCCGGATTAAACTTGATAATCAACTGCGAGATTCTCGTCTAACAGCCGGACAAACTTTAAAAATTACCGTATTTGAATAATTTAGAATAACTAAGGAGAGTGTTAATAATGGATGTTATTTTAAGTGAAAACCGTCCCGTGTTCATGGACGAGCTGAATTTGGCCGAACAATACCGGCGTCAAGCGGAATTGATGTATTTAAAATCCTATGTAACCTGGTTGGATATGCGGGAAAAAACGATTTTCTCCGAAACTAAGAAAACAGCTTAATTGAATGATCACTGAATCCACTCACTTATTATGAGCCAAATTTTAAGGCTCTTTTTTTACGTTATTGCTTGCCGTTTTCGTTACTGAGTAAGGCACCACTCAGGCCTCAGACGATAGTGGCGATTTACCGGAAAATCCTTAATCTCAATTCACTTATAATACTTTTCAATTTTGTCGCTCTTATATAGTTTCTCCAATTGGACAAAATAAGATATCCTCTTCAATTTAAAACAAATCAGGAGCCTTGAATATTATGGAAGAAAAAATCAGTAATGGAGCAATCGCAGGGATCATTGCGGGCATACTTAAAGATATTCCTGATGCTATTCTTCACAACAGCCTTAAAATTACTAGTATTACCTTTTGGGACTATGCCGGAACAATAACTCTGGGACGACATCCTCACGGTTTTTTTGAAAGTAGCTACTCATTTTTTTTTGAAGTTATTTTCAGTACTTTTCTGGGGATACTCTTTGTAAATTTTACAACTCATTTTAATAGAAAGCATTACCTCCTTTGGGGAGCTTTTTATGGAGGAATAATCTGGTTTTTTATCCGATCAATAGTAGTGGTGTCTAGAATCGAGTCATTGATCACTATGGATTTCTTAACTTCCTTGGTTAATTCAATTAATTCAATCATTTATGGGATTATTCTTGGATTTTTTATTGTATATTTCGAGAAAAAGAAATATTTTTCGAAAGAATGAATTAAAAACAATTTTTAGCCAAACTAAACTGGTTTTATATCCTGGAACTCAATCAAGCGGATTTATACATGGCCTAGAGTAAGGCCTTTAAAGGTACATACGAGAGCCATTGTTTATGAACGCACCGCCTATATAGAGCAGGACCATGTTGAGAACATCGGGGATCTAATTAAAGAACTGGGGGGGAGGCCAACTAGGTTCGGGAGTATCGTATCACCTTTGCTCGGTAAGATCGCCGGTAAACTGGTCTCTTTATTCGGCTTGCAATACACCCTTAAAGCAAGTATTCTAATTGAGCGAATAGCGATGAAGGACTATACTAATTTAATAAACACTATTAAAGATGAGTACTGCGAAGAGTTGAAAAGGATATTGGAACATAATTTGGTTGATGAGGATGTAAATACAGCTTGGATTTCGGAGAGACTTTATGACTATGATAATATTGACCTTAAAAATTTATAATAGATTTTCTTATACTTTGTATTTATTAAGGCGATGGTGTTATCAGAGGGTGTAATTTTGTCTTAGTTGTGTTAAAGAAGTTTAGTAACCATTTTGGCCTTTTTTTAAATAAATTTTGGGTCGTATAATATATCTTATGTTAACTAAATAGATTTTAGGCAATTATCATCAGAAACACTTTGAATTGTTCCGTCAAGTACAATATTTATCTGTTACTATACCAAGCAAATTCAACCATAAAAGTTCGATGATACAACTTTCACTACCAACGGTTTGCCATACGGCGCGACCGTTTACGACAATACGAATTGACCGCATTTAACTCGAATCTCTTCAAGTGCATTCAGTACTGCGGCCAATTCCACCGATTCGCCACGAAAAGTCAGAGTCTTCGTCAAAGGATTATACGCTCGATGTCTGTTGGTAAAATTGACTCCCCAGACCGATTCAAATGGATTGATTATCAAGTCCATATAAACCGCCGAGGATTCTTCCTCGAACCAGACTTCGATTCGCTCGTCGTAGTGCTCAAAATGATTACGTAATTTGCGATCAGAAAGAATATTGTTCTTATCAATGTTAAGTAGCTTCCGCAACCTCTCACCTCGCGCTTCATACTTCTTTTTCTGCGGCCAGAGAATCTTTGAGACATTTCCAGCAGCCACGAGGATCGATTGAATTGAGCACCAAACTTCGATCTGATCGAAGTGCTCATTAATAGCCGGTAGACGCTCAGCAGCCCGTAGTGCAATCTTTGACTGCAACACAATCTCGCCTATGAAAACTTGTTCCGCAAGTGCCTTCATCTGACTATTGCCCGTCATTCGCTTTCGCTTCGAGTGCTGTGTCGTCATGTTGAATAACATTCGACTTCAATGGATTTGTCGATCTCCGCTTTATCTGTTTTTCCATGTCCTTATCATCCTTTTCTTCCGCTTAAATCATTTTGACCTTACTGAGCTCCGGATAATCAAAAGCCTCCTGAACGGCTGGAACATTCCGGTTTACGCTTTTCAAAGTTATCAACTTGCTAATCGGGTGAGCCGCCATTA
>JBLNDC010000228.1:0-3234 GCA_050261255.1 Bacteroidota bacterium | reverse complement strand
GGTTTTAACCTTCAATATTGAAACTTCCCACCCTTCAAGGGTAGTAACATTTTATTTTGTTTTGTTGTATTTTTAAATGGAGATTATCTTGGAGTTATATTCGAAAGAAGGTTTTAATAATATGGTAACCCTTTTAAAACTAAAAACTGCTTTCTGCTGGCTTCTTTTTTTATTAATGGTTGAAAGCGGCGGATGGCTTCATCGGCGACCCCGGCCCAAACCAATTTAGTTATCGCTTTGGCTGCTGGAGATACTTTCAGTTTGGCTTTGCTTAGTGACGGGACGGTGCGGGCTTGGGGCTGGAATAAACACGGCCAGTTTGGTAACGGCAATACTATTACGTCCAATCGGCCCGTCCCGGTCAACGGATTGACCAGAGTAAAAGCCGTGGCGGCAGTAACGACTTCAGTTTAGTTTTAAGGACCGACGGCGCGGTATGGGCTTGGGGCAATAACTATCATGGAGAATTGGGCAATGAACATCAGGGAATATTTACTTCTCCGAATCAAGGTAGCCGGTCTTAGTGAGATTACCGCCATCGTTGCCGGAGGCGAACTAGTCCGGCCCTGCAACGTAACGGTAATGTCTTGGTTTGGGGCGATAATGAAGACGGTCAGTTGGGCAACGGCGGCGGTCCGGAAGAATACCGGCCGCTTCCGGTCAACGGCTTAAGCGGAGTGACCACCGTTGCCGCCAGCGGACATGTTTTAGCCTTAAAGTCCGACGGTACGGTCTGGGGTTGGGGGAACAACCAGTTCGGGCAGGTAGGCGGGACGGATGGTTCTGTTTTTAGGCCTATCCGGATTAGCGGGTTATAAAGTATACTTTGGTTGAAGCAAGATGGAACAAAAATATTTTTCCTTGTCTAAATGGGTATCCGACTTTTTATGGAATATTCCGGATTATTTCATGTTTAGCGAGAACGGAGGCGAATTTGGGATTTTTGATTATTTCTACTACTTTATAAAATTAGCTTTTACAAGAAAAAGAAAGGATCGCATTGAGGCCTAAAATCAGATCCCTTGCCCTTGGAAAAGGATAACCACCATCCTTCGCAGCCAATTGTTTAAGACCAGCAACGCCTAGCTAATACCCTTTAAGGGATAGAGTCGTTTTTAGACCCGGAATTGTAGGCTTCTGAATTATAACATAGAAGCATAATTCGGGTAAATTTCTGGTTGAATCATTACCCCAAATTAAAGGAGGCTTTCGAAAATGAAGGTAGGATTCGCTATGGTGACAATGGCTCTGATGATAGTATTAGTTTTTGGGTTTTCCGGTTTATTATTGGGTTCGGGTGAAACGGATCAAGCTGATTTGGCCGCGGTGGTCAAGGGAAACAACGCTTTCGCCTTTGAACTCTATTCCGTTATCGCCAAGGAAAAGGGTAATCTGTTTTTGTCTCCTTTCAGCATCACCTCGGCGCTGGCTATGACTTATGCGGGAGCGCGCGGCGAAACCGCCCGACAGATGGAGAAAACCCTCCATTTTGACTTGGCCGGCGCTAACCTTAATCCCGGTTTTGCCGAGCTGATGAAGAAGTTCAATGCTTCCGACAAATCCTACCAGCTTTCGGTGGCCAACGCCTTATGGGGGCAGCAGGGTACCGAGTTTTTCCCGAAGTTTACGGAGATAACCAAAAAGTATTATGACGCCGGTTTTAAGGAAGTGGATTATATCCATAACACCGAGCATGCAAGGCAAACGATTAATTATTGGGTCGAAACAAAGACCAATCATAAAATCAAGGAACTGATTAAACCGAATATACTTAATGCTTTAACCCGTTTGGTCCTAACCAACGCCATTTACTTTAAGGGCCGGTGGGAATGGCAATTTAAACCTGAACAGACTAAACAAGCGCCTTTTCATGTATCAGCCGAAGCAAAACCAAATGTGCCAATGATGTATCAGCTTGGTAAGTTCAAATATGCGGAAACCGATCAGTCGCAAATCTTGGAGTTACCCTATAGCGGCGGTGAAATAGCGATGGATATTTTACTTCCTAAGCCTGATTCCAGTTTAGCCAAGCTGGAATCCAACTTGCAGTCGTCTAATTTCGAAACATGGCTTGATCAGATGTCAATGATGAAAGTGGCGGTATTTTTACCCCGGTTTAAACTGGAAAAAGAATTTTTACTGGGCAATTACCTGCAGAGCTTAGGGATGAAGAATGCTTTCGACGAGAATGCCGCCGACTTTTCGGGGATGTCCAAGACTTTTCTCTATATCACTCATGTAATCCATAAAGCTTTCGTGGATGTCAATGAAGAAGGAACCGAAGCCGCAGCCGCTACCGCGGTGGTGATGGGCACTAAAGCGGCAATGATCGATGAACCGGTAACTTTCCGGGCGGATCATCCATCTATCTTCCTGATTCGGGATACCCGTTCCGGCAGTATTCTGTTTATGGGAAGGGTGGCCGATCCCCGGGGGTAGCAATTTCCCGTTTTATATTATTATGTAGTATATACGTAGTAAAAAGTTTTTAAACGCAGAAGAGAGGATAACCGGCAGATGAAAAGCTTTTTTCAAAAACGGATTTTATTAGGGTTTTTGGCGCTGGGTTTCTTTATTAATGTCAACGATGGTTTCTTTTATTCAAATTTCATTAACCGCGAAACCGCTTCGAATATGTGTTTTGCCGCTGAGCGCCAAATCGAAATTGTCCCTTACCAAAACGTCGCGCCGCAAAAATTAAAAAACGTCACCGATGCGGTGGCAATTACCGAAACGCTTCTCGCCGAAACCGGCTTTGCCTTGGGCGAGCCGGTAAAGGTGGTGGTTACCGAGAACGAGGCGGATTACGCCGGGGCCATCGGGTATTACGCCGGGCTAAGCCCGGAAAAGGCGGCCGAAAAGGCCAGACTAAGCACGGGCATCAGCCTCCCCCAAAAACCGGTGATTATTTTGGAAGGGATAACGCGCTTGGAAAAATATCCGGTGACCGCTTATATTTTACTGCCCCACGAAATATTCCATCAGGCCCAAAAATATGACGGCATCGCCGCCCGGAACACGCGGGCCTGGTTTTACGAAGGTTCCGCCGAGGCCTTCCGTTACCTGGCGCTGGAACGGGCGGGATTTTATAAGAAAGGCGATTCCGCGAGGGACACCTTCAACCGTTTGGTAATTAACTATAAGTATAACAGGCAAAAGGAACTCCCGCCTTTAAGTTCCCTGGCTTCCTACGACAGTTGGGAGACCTCGCTGAAAGAGGAGTCGCAAAGCGGT
>JBLNDC010000227.1:0-8700 GCA_050261255.1 Bacteroidota bacterium | reverse complement strand
AAACTAGCATGGTTACGATCAGAATAGCTGATAAGTACCAAAAATACCGTTTCATTATTTTTCCTCCTTTTTATTAAACTTTACATAGGCTGGATTACCCAGCCTATGTAAATCCTTGCTTTAAGTTGACAAATTAAAAATTCAATCGATATTGGGCCCCGGGTTCGGCTAGGAAGGAAAATACTCCTTTAACGACTTCGATCGGTTCTTCCGCCCCCCATTTGCCGTCTTTCAATATTTCCAACGACTTTACCTTACGTTTGCTGAAATTTAATACCACAGTACTGTCGGAGTCACTCTTTACCAAGATCTCCTTTTTACCGACCGACAGCTGTAGTGTTCCTATGTCACTAGCGGAAGCTACCGTCAAATCGCTAATCTCAAACTTCCAATTGCGGCCGCTAACGGTATTTCCCTTGGCAACAAAAACTTCAGCCGGAAGGCCTTTTTCCAACCTAACCATTGCCGTGAGAGCGTTAGTCTCAATTGCGCCTAATTTTACCGGGAGATTTTTATTATAGTTAAAATAGACGATATCGTCACCTTTGACACTGGTGATCCGGTAAGCCCCCACCTGCTCTGTAGCTTGTTCTTTCCCAAGCAACTGATAAGAGAACGGGGTCACGCTATATTTTAAATCATCTTTAACAGGTACTATTAATGAATTAAACAGAATTGACTTACCTGATTTTCGGATTAGCAATGCCGGCACTTTCTCACCGCTAGGAACATCTTCGTACCGCGCTGCAACCATCCCATTACCGGATATCACTTGGTTTTCATCCTTGGTTAACTGGTTCAATTCGATTTTACCGTTATTATTCTCCCAGGTTACTTTAAATTCGCCGTTTATCTTAGCGCTAACCGGCTTTTCAAGGTATTTGTAACCCGGCGCATTCGGAAGTTTAATTGGATTTAAGGTGAATTCCGTCTTTAACGCGCCGTAATTATGATATGCCCAATCAGCTGTATTGTTTTGGCTGGAAGTAATCCTAAAGAGATCAAAAAGATACCAATCGCTCAACAAAGCTGTCCGATCCAACAACGATCCGGGATAACAACGGTCATCCTGCATCCTGACTGCTTGGAATGTTGAGCCGCCCGAGAAGTATTGGACTTTAGCCTTGCCCGAATAAACTTGGTTGCGTTCATTTAAGACCACGGTATTATGACCCAAGGTCGACATAAACCAACCTTCATGTTGGGGATCGCGGTAACGGATGGAACCGGGATCGGGCGCTTGGGTCCGTCCGTTGGCGTAAAACTGGAAGCCCATTTTATCATAATGGCTATGGCCGCCTGCATATGGCATGCCGTTCATCACTAAGAAATTCTCCACTTTATTATCAGAACCGCTTCTTAAAACTGCTTGGCCACTGGCAAGCATTCGGCTGGTCAACGGCGGTAAGTTTACCTCCGGAAGTTCCGCCACTCCGTATAATAGAGCATCGATCGAATTGCGGGAAGAATTCTTAAGAATAGGTACGATATAAGGATCCCGCGTATGCCGGTAAGCTGACTCAAACAAATCGGAACGGTCGTCTTCGTAAAGGTTAACCACCCGCCCGTCACCGGTAGTCGGCAGTTCAGCAGAGGGGTCTTGATAAACAATTGGGAAAGTATAAATCGAACGATAGGCCTCGTTTTCAAACAAGTTAACCCCGCTATGAATGGCTGCGTCGGAAAGATCCTTCAAACAACGCATTGCATAATAATGGTAATGTCCGGAGCCTTCATACCAAAGTCCGTCCGCGGTAATGCTATTTTCCATTTGAAAGTAGAATCCGGAATCGAATTTATGCAATGCAAATAAAACATATTTCTTTTCATTCAAGAGAAAACCAATCACCCCGACTCCCGAGTTATACCAGGCTTGATGATTGTGTCGGCCTTCGTTCACTCGCATTAGGAGTTGCGCGACGGGATGGAAAATTCGATCCTCTATTTCCTTTCGTTCGGTTACGGTAAATTTATGATAAAGCAGATCATAGGCCCAAGCAAGAGGAATAACCCACTGGGCTTCATTAATGCTTTGAGCGGTCACCCTCCCGCCGGCGCCGGACTTAGCCCCTTCATTTCCATCCTTATCATGCATCGTATAGGTGAGATATTTATCCTTATAACCTAGGATTATCTCCTTAGCTTTATTAGCGTAGGATTCATTGCCGTCCAACCAATACATTAAGCCTAGCGAACGGGCGGCCCTGGCAAATTCATAATGCTTAGCAGTAAGTTCATATGGATATTTCGTATCGCCGACCTCGTGGTAGAACCCGCCGCCGGTTTTAGGCAATTCAATTTCAGTTTTCAGCCAGGCATCAGCGTTTAACTTAAGGTTATTGTACGCCTCCCGGGCCCAATCATACTTTTTAACTTTTGCCTTAGCTTCTTCCAATTCGGCTTTATTCACTAACAAACCGGGACGTTCCACAACATTAAATGTAAAAGGAATCTCGTAAAGGACCTCATTCATCACCGATTCTTTGGTCAGTTGCATCCGGTCAAAATACAACACGGTGTCCGGCGCCGGACTGTTGCCCCAACCGGATGATGCGATTTTGATGTAATCAATCTTATGCCATCCGGCCGGTTTCCGGGTAGGGTTAAAGGCCGTCAACGGAAACTCGATTAACCTCCATCCGGTCCAATTGATAATGATGTTGATTTTATAGTAGTTGTCCTTGCCAACTCCTGGTTCGGAATAAAGGGCAATCGCAAAACCAGCCTTATTGGCAGTTTCCGAATAAACCCACATTGAAAAGTAAGCATATTTAGTCCAGTCATGAGGTATTTTTTTAGTGACAATCCGGCTGTTGACGACCGTATTGGCCCATTTGCCGGAGGTCTTTCCATGCTTCACATATTTTTTATCAAAAATCAGACCTTCCGTTAAAGGAGAAAAATAACCAACATGGGTTGATTGAAAATCTCCGATATGGAGATGGCCGGCAGGTGGGTTTTTAGGGTCCAATCCAGTTTTTTCACCCGATTGGTCATACCCAAACCACATTTTTTCTTCCGGTTCAAAATCGCTAATCAACAGGACATCATCGTTTTCTGCCGCCTTTACCGGAAAAAACGTTAAGCAGAACACCAAAGCCAACATTAAACCAAAGCAAAATTTACGACTCATTTTAACACCTCCGTCAATTTTTAAATATTTTTTTCACCTTTATTTCAAAGCAAGATATAAAAGATATCTTGCAGTACTTCTTTTGTTAACTCGTGTTAGCAAAAATTAAAATTCTCTAATTTCGATCCATCATGAAATGTCCCGGTAAAAATACAGTTGGCCCTAATGGATGGTGGGTCCGGATCAGACTCCGTAACCGACTCTGTTTCCAATTAATTTCAGCACATTCGCAAATTCCCAATCGCAATCCGCCCCACTGCAAGCAAACCCGTTCATCCGGGACCTCCCCGTCAATCTGGGGGTATTTCCAAAGATACGGATTATTGAAAAACGGCATCATAAACCGAATTCCTTTTTCAATACATTGTCCACCAGGTGTAGCATAATGCCAAAGATCAATCCCCCGATAATAAGCCATCTCACATAGGAGCGCCATTGCATCCAGGCAATATAGCGAATAATGGAGTGAACGGGTCCTTTCCAGCTCTCGAGGGAGGCTGCCATCGGAAGCCATTAATTCCGGGAGAAATTTCACTCGGTAAATCTCGAACATCCGGTTAACTTCATAATCATTACCGGTAAAAGCAGCGCAAGCTGCTACGTGATTAGCCCACCAAACAGCATGATTATTCCCGGATTGGCTTTCTCCGATCCCTAAGGGACTGGTAGTCAACCAATGCAACATTTTTCGGACCCACTCTTTAAATTCTCCAATCTCCCCTCGATATTCAGGAAATTCCTCCAAATAAGTCATGGCGTGGATAATTTCATCCAGATTTCGCAATACGATAATTCCGGCGCTCCGCCCTTGGCAAACATTCTTGATCGCCTCTCCGTATTCGACGTTTGGATTCATTTTGGTCTCAGGATCTAAAAACCAAACCCTAATCAGTTCAATCGAGCGGTCCCGATATTTCTTTTCATCCAAGTAATACCCGGCCAAAGTGAGGAGCAATACATTTTTGGTAAGTTCGCCAAAGGCTTTATGATGCGCCGTAAAACGATCCGGCCGGAACTCTCCGTCACGCCGAATATATGGGCCATCCGGATTTTTAGAGTCAGGCCACCAGTATGGAGCTTCACTATAATAATCATGGGCGTCGCCGCTGGGAACCGGTGCTTCGTAAAACGTGACACTCCAAGGCCCCAATGATCGAGCTTTATCCGCTTGATATCTCAATTCATAACGCAACAAATCCCAGCGGTCTTTCCCACGCTTCACTAAATTTTTCACTTGTTCGGCAAATTCCGGACTTATGTAAAAAAAACTCATCCTAACCTCATTATGTGTCAAATCTTTGCTAAGCTCAGGTTCGCGTATACTATCCTCAACTCAATCTCTTTTTAGTCGTTCTTCAGCAGCTTCTCGAAGAACTCTTTTGCCGCAGCGGTTGCCTGGGGATAATCACTAAAGCTATGTCCAGCGCCTTCAACCGGCAAAAAGGTTACTTTAACTCCTGCTTTTTGTAAGACTTCATAGAAAAGCCGACTGTTCTCAAATGGAACGGTGGTATCTCTCGTCCCGTGGATAATCAAGAATGGAGGGTCGTCCGGCGAAGCATATGTTCCAGGCATGGCTCTTCTCGCTCTTTCCGGGTCGGCTAAGGCGTTGACACCCAACAGTTTAGTGACGGAACTATACCGGTCGGCATATTCATTGATAAAGTCGACCGGACCGGAACAATCACAGACTGCTTGAACCATACTGGAAAAGTCAGGCCAACCGCCATCCCCTTCCAATTCCTTTACCCCACCGGTAGTTCCCAGCAGCGCCGCCAAATGACCGCCGGAGGAACTCCCCCAAACTCCGATTTTATCGGGATTAATATGATACTTTTCCGCATTAGCCCTTAAAAAACGAATCGCCAATTTACAATCTTCCAACTGGGCCGGGAAGATTGCTTCATGAGTCAACCGGTATTCAATGCTTACTCCAATATAGCCTTCCTTAGCGTATCCTATGATCTTACGCGCATGATCATTTTTATCGCCGTGGTTCCAACCGCCTCCATGAATATAAACTAAGGCCGGTAAAGGTTGAACCGGGGGGGTCTTCGGGCAAACCAGATCTAACTTCATAATCCGTTCGCCGCCTTTCCCGATGGGAAGGTCGTGATGATAAACCAGATCTGACGGAAGATCTTCTGGAATAACAAATGGTTTACCATTATTATTAGCGCTATTATCCGAAGCATTAGCCGTTAAATTAAACACTAACATGTAACCTACCACTAACAAGAATAATAAAAGCATACTACCTTTCCCCATAACCTAATCCCTCTTTGATTATCCGGTTTAGTCTAAAAGTAGTTTAATGCCTCATGTTATCAAAAGTGCGGGCATTTACTCCACTTACCGAGGGCTCTTAAGATTCCCTCAAAGTAATAATAATCACCCCAGATTAAACAACTGTCCATGCGTTGATTCACCGGTATGTGTTGCGCGCCGTGCAGAAGCAAAGCGGCATGAGGAGTCCCGATGGTAGTATAATTGTCGGTAAGCGATTCCAGTATGGCAAGGGCTTTGCGTTCGTATTTTTCTTTGACCGATTCATCATCAGTGCATTTTGCCAGTTCGAACAGTCCGGAAGCTACCGGGGCTGCGGCCGACGAATCCCGATAAGTATTGGGGATATCGGGATGGTTGAAATCCCAGTAGGGAACGAGATCCTCCGGCAAATTATTCAGAAAATAGTCGGCTGTTTTAAAAGCCGAAGTTTTAAACGGTCCATGTCCGGTTCGAAGATAAGCATGAGCGAATCCATAAACCGCCCAGGCAAGCCCCCTTGACCAGCATGATTCCGGAGCATACCCTTGGCCACCCAGCCAGTTCAAAAACTTACCAGTCTTTGGATCATATTTAACCAGATGAGCGGTGCTGCCGTCTTCCCGCATAAAATATCTTTGGACGCCGGTGGCTTCACTGAATCCAACGTTATAGAAACGCTTATCCCCGGTTTCCTCAAAAGCCCACCACATCAAAGCGATATTCATCATAGCGTCTACTGCTGAAGTAAAATTGTCCTTCTCATTATCTTGGGTACTGTGCCACTGAATGAGGCCGATATGGGGGTTGAGACGCTTTGTATAATAATCGGCCGCGGTCAAGGCGACTTCCTTGTAATGGGGATCGTTAATCAGATAATATCCTTTTAAATGAGACAGTCCAAGTAGAAAGCCGAGATCATGGGTCCACGTATCGGTTTTGCGGTACTCGATCATAGCGGTCCACTTTTTAGCCCATTCCAGATATTTTTCTTCTCCGGTAGCTTCGTAGGCCAACCATAAAAGGCCAACCCAGTGACCGTCACCCCATAAACCTTTACTGGTAGCGTCAACTTTGCCGTCAGGCAGTGTTGATACGGGGAAAACATTCCCTAGCGGTTCCATTTGCTCGGCCATCATCGTAATTCTCGATAAGCAAAACTCCACCGCTTTATTGAACTTTTCTTTTTGACCGGTTGTTAAATATTTACTCATCAAATGTCCTCCATGTCCATCTAAGAAATTTATTAAAGTCCTTCAACACATATCAAAATCCGGCGTGATCGGCTATTAAAATAATGGTTATCCGTCCCGGAAACTTCCTGCCATTATGGATAATGGTCGTATAATTACAAAGACGATCCTTGGAATCGCAATCACTGCAAATGCCGCTTTCCAAGCAGGGAATTTTATGCGTACCCAATCGCTTGGCATTCATCGGCGCCGCGATCTCTCTGATTCGCCGGAAAGCTTCATCCAGATTATTGACGATCTTATTGGTTCCCGTAATGATAATTACATTGCGTGGGCCGAAGATCATCCCCGCCACTCGGTTGCCCGTGCAGTCGCGATTAACCAGTTCGCCTGCAGTTGTGAGTGCGTTGCATCCGGTAACCAGGTAATCGGCGAGCATTCCTTGACGCATAATTTCCACCCGATCCGGGATAAACGGAAGCTTCTGATATCGATCAAAAAGCCGATACTTAGAAGAACGGAAAACTTCCAAAAGCCCCATTTCATCCAAAACAGCCGACCCGCCCAGAGTGATACTCACTCCTTCCGGTATTAATTCCAGTACCTTTGTTTTAGCTTCATTTAAATCATTCACCAAATGGACGGTATAACCCGCTTTTTGAAGCGAGGGCATAATCCGTTCGGCCTTTTTTCGTTCAAACCATTTTTTTACTTCAGACGCCATCAATTAACCTCCTAAAATAGGGACCCCAAACAGATCCTACTTTGTTTGCCAGCGGCTCAATTTATCCAACGCCTCCATAAAATAATAGTCTCCCCAAATATTACAGCTGTCGATATTGTCCGGATCCCGATCCTGCCTTTTAAAATGTTGACAACCATGCAAAAGTACCCCTTGATGTAACGTTCCGCGACTAAGATAATTCGGGGATGAAAGGGATCTTAGAATCTCCATGGCTGAGTTAAAATATTTGACGGCAAAAAAGGGATCTTCCTCGAACCGGGCCAACTCCAACAAACCGGATGCAGCGATAGCAGCGGCGGATGAATCCCGGACCATGGATCGTGGATATAATTCTTTCGGGATTAAGGGGGCTTGAAAATCCCAATAAGGTACTTTATCCTCAGGGAGGTTGTTCAAAAAATATTCCGCCACTCCCCGAGCAGTTTTTAAATAATCCGGATTTCCGGTTTTGGCATAGATTTGAGAGAAGCCGTAAATAGCCCAGGCCTGCCCTCTCGACCAGCAAGAATTATCGGCATATCCTTGAAAAGTACGTTCTCCTATAACTTCACCGGTTTTAGGGTTGAATTCCAAGCCGTGAGAAGTGGAAAAATCAGGCCTAACCATAAAACGCCGAACCGCTTCCACTTGTTTTAAACCAACTTGGATGTACTTAGGATCTTTGGTCTGCTCGGAAGCCCACCACATTAACTGGACATCCATCATTGAATCGATAACCGTTTCATCCCGATTATCTTTCTTTTGCCAAGTATCATGCCATGAAATAAAACCATTTTGCGGATTGGCTTTTTTTGTATATGTATCAGCAGCGGCTAAGGCAATTGTATGATACTTTTTAACCATCCGCTTGTCTTCGATCATCTCCGAACCTTTAATAAATGACAATCCGAACAAAAAACCGTGATCATGGGTCCAAGTGTCATAAATTCGCGCCGACAGCGGTTTCATCCATCTTTCAGCCCAATCCCGGTACTGAGAATCGCCTGTTTCCCGGTATGCGAGCCAAAGCATGCCTACCCAATGACTGGCTACCCAAACCTTCACGTTTTGCAGCATCCAGCTGCCGTCAGCTAAAGTATGAACCGGGTATTGACCCGCTGGAATAATCCGGGCGTTTGAGACAATCTGTCCCCGGATAAAGTCCAGATCCTCCTCGATCATCCGTAGATCTTCCTCCGGTAGTTTCCGTAATTCATTTTGAATCAAACTCAAGTTATCATGCACTCCGGGGGCGGTATTGGTATATACCCAGTCGCCGTAACCTAACGTTTTAATAGTTATAGCTATGCTGAACATACATCCTAGGAGTATTATGAAATAAAATCTTCTTAAGAATAGTTTTTTCATTCCCTGAAACCATCCTC
>JBLNDC010000226.1:0-3288 GCA_050261255.1 Bacteroidota bacterium | reverse complement strand
GTTGAACCAGGTTCTTGTTTTTAAAATCAATTTCAAAATGTAAAGCGTTGATACGATCTTGAAAAGACAATAATCCGATATCGTGTAGTAAAGCGGCAAGAACGATCCGTTTGGACTCTTCTAGCGGTAACTTTAATTCTTTAGCTAATCGAAACGCAATATAAGCGACCCGCTTATGATGATTCATAACTAAGGGACTGACCAAATCCAGAGCGCTGGTGATGCATGTTGCCAATTCAATTAATGATATCTTGGTTGAAGTAATCATTTTTTAGTCCCGTTTGTTAAATGAGCGAGTTTCATAATTACCTTTACTAAGATTTTGATACAATATATAGTGTCCAACCCGGATTAGTCTATCAATATATTGTATTAAAATGAGAAATTTTGAAATTATGAAATCGCCTAAAATAATTATTACTTGAGGGAATTGTATAATTGTGAGCCGAAGCTAAAATCAAGAATCAGGCAATTCCTTAACTTAATATCGGTTATAATCTTTTCGCCCTTTAGCTGGATGAATTATTTGCAAAGGTATTAATAATTTTTTCTAATCAAACATGGATTTTACTTTGTTGCTTTAGGGTATATTCTTTTGTATAATATAAGTTGCAGATGCAACTATATGTCGGACCAGAAGATTCACCCCGCGATTCCTGTTAAATATCACATAAAAGCCTTTACCGGAAAGGATGATCCACCATGAGCGGCGATAGTTCTTCCATTGGCCGTTGGATATCAATTCTCTATCGTTACCGGCAGAATTATTTGGGTAAAAGGTTGGAACCTCTTAATATTGGGAGTGGACAATATTTTTTTTTATTGGTTTTATCTAAAAATAACTACCTGAGCCAAGAGGAGCTATCGGATTTTTTAAAGATTGATAAAGCGACCACTGCTAAGGCAGTTAAAAAGCTGGAAGACGAGGGGTATGTGGCTCGGAATGTGGATGCCACGGATAAACGGGTTTATCAGGTTTATTTAACCCGAAAGGGCCGAGAGGCTTTGCCGGTCATTGAAAAATGCATTAAAGATTGGGAGAAACTAGTTACTACCGGGCTTTCGGAAAGTGAAAGCCAATTGATCGAAGGGCTTTTGGGGAAGATGGCCCAAAATGCATGCCAAATAAAAGATAATATGCGTTAAAGAAGGAAAAACAATTGAAGAATCACAGCATGATTCAAAAAATTCAAACTGTAAGATGTCTTTGCGCTAATCCGATGTGGCGCGAAATGATCCGGATAACTTGGCCGGCCTTCATCGAGCTAGTGATGTCGACTTTATTCGGAATGGTCGATATGGTTATGGTCGGGCGTCTAGGCCCGGCCGCCATTGCCGCGGTGGGACTTACCAATCAGCCTTTTATGCTGTTACTGGCGGTCTTCGCCGCAGTCAATATCGGGGGAACAGCGCTGGTAGCATGGAGCATTGGGGCAAATAACCTTAACAAGGCCAAAGCGGTAACCAGACAGATTATTATCATCAATTTGATTTTGGGATTGATCATAAGTATTCTGGGAGTAGCAGCCGCGGATTCAATTGCCCGGTTTATGGGAGCCCGTCCCGATACCTTGAAAATGGCCCGGGATTATTTTCAGATTGTGGTTTCGGGGTTGATCTTTCAGGCTTTGATGATGGGAATCACCGCCTGTTTACGCGGAGCCGGCCAGACTAGGATTCCAATGGCTTATAATGTAGGCAGTAATTTATTGAATGTTTTCGGAAATTATGTATTAATCTATGGTAAATGGGGTTTTCCCCGCTGGGGTGTGGCCGGAGCAGCCGTTTCGACCACAATAGCCCGACTGATTGCTTGTTTAGCTGCTTTATATTTTGTATATCTATCGCGCCGGTCGGAGCTGAAAATAAGTATCAAAGATGATTACCGGTTCGATTGGGAAATAATTAAAAAGATCTTTGCCATCGGCCTGCCTTCTGCAATGGAACAGTTTGTGATGCAAAGCGGGTTAATGTTATTCGCTAAAATCGTTTCCGGCCTCGGGACCGCCGGGTTCGCCGCCCATCAAATCGGTCTAAATCTTAGTGGTTTGTCGTTTTCGCCAAGCCAGGCATTTGGAGTGGCGGCCACTACTTTAGTAGGGCAAAGCCTTGGAGCGGGAGATACCGTAAAAGCGGAAAGATATGCCCGTTTAGTAAGAAAAGCAGCGATGGTTACAGCTTGTACCATGGGTTCAGTCTTTATTCTATTTTCGCATCCCTTGGCCCGTCTGTATACATCCGACTTAGTCGTGGCGGGAATGGCCAGCGCCGTCCTCAAGATATTAGCTCTAGCCCAGCCCGGACAGTCGACCCAGCTTACTTTGGCAGGCGCCTTGCGGGGGGCGGGAGATACGATGTATCCTTTGTATGCGTCCATTATCGGGATTTGGGTATTTCGGGTCGGCGCAACCTATTTATTTGTCAACGTGTTTGGATGGGGTTTAATCGGGGCTTGGATCGCATTGGTAACCGATCAGTATATTAGGTCCGTCGTAATTTACCTCCGGTTCCGTTCCGGGAAATGGAAGGATATTAAAGCTAGAGTCAGTGAGGTTAAGGTTAAAGCGATCTGCTGATAGCGGAGTATACTGATATTAAATGGGAAGGGTCTGTTACAAAATAGACTTTTTGCCGTTTTGTCCGCTCAGGGTTAAAACCCTGGGCTAGGCTAAGGAAATCATTCTAAAGCCCGGTAAACGGGCTCGGTGAGCCTTCGGAGCGTTAACCCAGCCCCATTTCATGGGGCTTGAGAATCGTTTTATCTGCCTAGCTAGGTCCTTTAGGTCCTAGTGGAGAGATTGTTTTCGCAACAGCCCCTTTTAAAGCATTACAATCTTTGAATATGAAAACCGCCGTCCACATCGATATAATTGCCGGTGGTATAAAGAAATTTATCAGAGCAAAAAGCGGAAACGGCTGCACCGATATCTTCGGGCTGTCCCCAGCGTTTGATCGGGAATACACCGTCAGCCAAAAGCTGATCATACTTATTTTTAACAGCGGCTGTCATGTCGGTGAAAATGACACCGGGGCGCACTTCGTAAACATAAATACTTTCATTGGCAAGCCTATCGGCATAAAGTTTCGTTAGCATCGATACACCGGCCTTGGAAACGCAATACTCGCCGCGTGACACCGATGAAACAACAGCGGAGCATGAGGAAATATTGACAATGGTCCCACGTTTATGACCTTTGATTTTCTGCTTCAGCATTTGCCTGGCAACCAATTGGGTCATGAACATACAGCCTTTGGTATTAACACTTAGCACCCGGTCAAAGCTTTCTT
>JBLNDC010000225.1:0-3192 GCA_050261255.1 Bacteroidota bacterium | reverse complement strand
GTGTTTTTGAAATTAACGTTTTGAAAATTGTGGAGCTTTTCTGGCTTTTTTCAAGCCGTACTTGCGGCGTTCTTTCATTCGCGGATCGCGGGTTAAAAAGCCGGCTTTTTTAAGCGGTGATCTAAAATCGTCTTCCACCTTTAACAAAGCCCTGGCGATTCCATGTCGGACCGCTCCGGCCTGACCGGTCATTCCTCCACCATGGACGTCCACCAAAACATCGTATTTACTGTCGGTATTGGTGACAACCATCGGTTGGCGAACGGTGAGTTCCAGTATTTTACGTCCAAAATACTCTAAAACCGGTTTACCGTTCACGATTACATTGCCCTGACCAGTTACCAATCTTACCTTAGCAACTGAACATTTTCTTCTACCTGTTCCGTAATATACTGATTTAGCACTCTTTTTTGCGCGTGGCATCCGTCATTCCTCCCCTTCTTAGGCCTCAAATTCGAGCTTTTCCGGTAATTGAGCTGCATGTGGGTGCTCATTTCCGCGATAGACTCTTAATTTTTTAATCATTTTACGGCCTAAGCGATTATGGGGAAGCATTCCCCAGATGGTTTTGGTTAAGGCGTATTCCGGTTTGGTCTTCAATAAATGGCCGTATTGAATCTCTTTCAAACCGCCGGGATACATCGAGTGAGTGTAATGAACCTTGTCCTGTGCCTTTTTACCGGTTAAGATTACCTTTTCCGCGTTAATGATGATGACGTGATCTCCGCAATCTACATTAGGCGTATAAATGGGTTTGTGTTTACCACGTAAGATGGTAGCCACCGTAGAAGCTAAACGACCGAGTGTTTTTCCTTCGGCGTCGATCAAAACCCATTTGCGCTGAACCTCTTCCGGTTTAGCCAAAAATGTTTTCATAAGATCCTCCCCCTGCATGAATGCTGTTAATCTCTCGATCAATCTAAATCAACTTCGGCTAAGCAAAGTTCCAAATTTAAAAATATCCGAATTAAAATAGTTGTTCGAGAAAAAAGGGCCGTAAATTTTTACGACTGTTCTATTATACCAAAAGGATTTCCTAAAAGCAAACAATATTTATCAAATATTATTTTCTCCCATCCAAGCTTTGAATCCTTCGGTTTTGTGTCGGCAATAGTTTCTCTGGGAGCGGGTCAAACAGGTTCGGAGAGAGGTCCAATTTCTTTTCTACCTCCTGTTTCAAGCGGTATTTACGAATATCATAACGGTTGGTTGGGTTCCAAAAAATCCACTCTTGAAGTCCGGCGTCTTGGACCGCCTTGATTTGAGCCAACAACTGATCTCGTCCATAACGGTTACGTAAGGAAAAATCCTGGAGCCATGGGCGGATGATAACCGGCTTTTTTAAAGTAGCTGCTTTGACTTTGGCATCCATCATACTTCGGTATACTGTCTGATATGGGTTCCGGTCCGGATCCGGAATGTTGAAATCACCCCGCGTATAATGGGATGGATAAACCATTGGACAGATGATATCGACGTTTTCAGCGATTTTTTCGAAAACCTGGCCGATTCCCATATCTCTTTGCGCCGAGCAAGTTAAACCGAAGACATCGGCGGACACCTTTACTCCCAATGGTTTCAGCTCTTGATAGGCATATTTCAAAAAATCAGCGATGGTGTCGGATTTAGATCTCCCATTTGAAAAAGAATAATGGCAATTTTTAAGCACTCCGTCACTGGTAAAACGGACATAATCAAATTGGATTTCTTTAAAACCAAAACCAGCGGCTTCTTTGGCTACCGCCACATTATAATCCCAAACATCCCTATTATATGGATCTACCCAGGCAAGGCCTTTAAAATCTCTCCAAATACCTCCTTGGACGCTTTTGACGGCCAAGTCCGGCCTTTTCCCCGCTAAATACGGATCCTTAAAAACAACGATTCTGGCTATGGGATAGACATTATTCTGGCGCAACAATTTAGTGACCTTTACCGGGTCAAACTTAGGATAACTAGCACCGGTAGCTTGCGCCAAAGCTACTTTACTACGATAACTGATCCGGCCGGAATCATCTTTAACATCAATTACCATGCTATTTACTTCAGTCTTAGACGTAAAATCCAGCATTTTTTCGATAAAATCAGTCCTCCCCGTCATCCAGCCGGTTGCATAAACTCCTTTAACGATCGGAGCTTCATCACCCAATAAATTCAAAAATGGATCAAGGTGTTTCAATAAATCGGATTGATTCCATAAATCACTGTTCATTTTGAGAATGGTTTGATCATGTTTTGAGTCGAATTCAAGCGGATTGCCCATACTAGTCGGATGATCGCTACCTAAGGGTTGTTCGCTTTTTACCTGTTGCCCACCTGTACTTAATAGAAAAATCAAGCTGAAACTGACGAAAATCACGTAAACTTTAGCTGTTTTAAACATTACCCGGCTGAACCTCCCTGTATGGCGCATGACAATACTTGTTATATAAGATAAATACGTTATCGTCCAGTAAAAACCTGCATAAATGGGAAATCTTTTTTAAATTTCGATAAAAAAACCAACGCATAAAGCGCTGGCTATAAGGAGAATTTAGATGTCTTATCGCATTTTAATTGATTTAACAAGAGACGCGATGTATGAAAGCTAAAATATAGGCTTTCTTAGCGCCTATCAAAAGAAGATCGCCTTAAAACTATTGCCAATTTGCTACATGGGCCACTTTAAATCCTTTAGCTTCAATCTCCTTAATTAGCTGTTCCGGTCGACTGCCTTCGAGGCGCAGAACTAACTGGCCCTGTTTATTGGGGCGGTGGAATAAAGCCAAAGAAATAATATTGACTCCCTGATCTCTGATGATCTCGGTAAGATCGGCAATTGCTCCGATTCGGTCCTCAAAATCGATGGCCAAACGGGTCCCAGTATGTTTCAATCCCATTAAATCCAAGAAGGCGTCAAAAATATCTGATTCAGTGATGATCCCGATCAACTTCCCATTTTCGACCACCGGAAGAGCGCCCACTTTTTTATCCCTCATAATCATGGCCGCTTCCTCTAAAGTAGCGTTGGGGGAGATGGAGATCGGATTCTTAGTCATTCCATCCTTGACTTGTATTTTAGAGAGCACATAATTTAATTCCCAAACGCTTAAGGTGGTAGCTGCTGAGGGAGTAACTTTCAAAAGGTCCTCTTGAGTAATAATGCCGATTAATTTTCCGTCTTTAACAACCGGAAGTCTGGAGATGTTATTC
>JBLNDC010000224.1:0-4269 GCA_050261255.1 Bacteroidota bacterium | reverse complement strand
GAGGCTTCTGTTTTGACAGCTTTGGCAAGGGTTCTAGCGGGCAAGGCCGTGCCTGGCGGAAGACTCCCGGTAGCTTGGTCGCACTTTGGAGGAAAGGAGAGGCGGTATTCATGCAAAGCCTCATGCTAAATGAAATTATGGCCCAGCCGGAAGCGGTCTGGAAAACATTAAAGGGAAACCGGGAGATCATAACTGAGATTGCCTCTCTTTTAAAAGCGAATCCGGTAAGTTCGGTCTTTTTGGCAGCCCGCGGCACATCCGATCATACCGGTATTTATGCCAAGTATTTGGCCGAATACATGTTGGAAATCCCGGTTTGTTTAGCCGCTTCTTCGATAATTAATCTTTATCAAAAGCCGTTGCAACTCAATTCAGCGTTAACGATAGCCATCTCTCAATCAGGAGAGGGGCCGGACGTAATTGGGGTTGTCCGGGAAGCCCGCCGTCAAGGGGGATTGACCCTGGCAATAACCAATAGTGAAACCTCAACCTTAGCTAAGGAGGCCGAATATTCACTGTTTTGCTATGCCGGGGAAGAAAAAAGCGTAGCCGCAACCAAAACTTGCACCACTTCAATGATGGCGATCGCCGCTTTGTTACAAGAATGGTCGGGTAAGAACGGTTATCTGGAACAAGTACCGACAGCCATAGCGAAAACAATTACTAATTTCGAAGCGATTAAGGCGAAGGTTCAACCGTTCATCGATGCGGACCATTGTGTCGTTTTGGCCAGGGGTTTCAATTATAGTTCGGCTTTAGAGACCGCGCTGAAAATTCAAGAGACCTGCTATGTCAATGCCCGAGGTTTTTCAACCGCTGACTTCCTGCACGGACCGGTGGCAATGCTGCGCCAGGGCTTGCCAGTTATTGTTTACGCCTTTCAAGGACCGGCGATGTCAGGAATAGAGGACCTATTGATTAATCTTAGAAATATCGGAACTCATACATTACTAGTAACCAATGAGCAATCCTTACTGGATAAGAGCAGCGATTATCTGTTCATCCCCGGGGAGTTTCCCGAAGCGATTACTCCTTATATTTCCGTAGTTTTCGGGCAGATCTTCGCTTACCATTTAGCCTTAATAAAGGGGAACAATCCTGATTCCCCGCGGGGTCTGAAGAAAGTCACCCAAACGCTTTAACCATATATGTCGCTAAGATTTCTTTAGATACGTATGGAATATGGCGACGTATTTTCCTTATTGATTAAAACACAGGAGGAAAATTCGATGAGTATTGCAATTAACCCGATTCCTCTCGGAATAATTCCCGTATTGGACCAGGGTTTTCGTCCGGCTATCATTGAAAACAAAGCTTTTTTGAAAACGCTAGACGGTTCCGGACAATACGCTCCGGTATGGTTCGCGATTGAGAGAGAAGGCGGTCAAACAGCTGTCTACCATACTAAAGTCTTTCCCGAAGGCTTGGGAATGGATGAAGCAAATTTTAATTACATTGAGCGTTTTATCAAGACAGCCCTCTGGATCAAAGGGGGATGGAAAATAATTTATTCAGGGCCGGAGTCAATTTTCGGTTATTTGAAAAAGGCTTATTCTTCCGGTGGATTGCGGGCCTTTGACGCGGCTTTCATGGGCAGGGTTTATGAGAGACCTTTCACAGTGGAGCTGGCCAAAGGGCACCCTGCTCCCGAAACATTTGAAAAAGCCGAGCCGGCAGGGGGTAATCTCAACGGCTGCCGGATCGGTTTCGATGCCGGAGGCAGCGATCGAAAGGTAGCCGCCGTCCAAGACGGGAAAGTGGTTTTCAGTGAAGAAGTGGTTTGGTATCCCAAGCTTCAAACTGATCCGGACTACCATTATCAAGAAATTCGTTCGGCCATCCGGAAGGCGGCCGGGTATTTGCCCCGGGTGGATGGGATCGGAGTCAGCTCGGCCGGAATATTTGTCAATAACCGGGTGATGGTGGCTTCGTTGTTCTTAAAAGTGCCTTTGGAGTTGTTTGAGGAAAAAGTGAAAGACATTTATTTGCGGATCGGTAAAGAACTAGGGAATATCCCGGTGGAAGTCCGTAACGACGGCGATATTACCGCATTGGCCGGCGCAATGAGTTTGAATGATACCGGAATCTTGGGGATTGCCATGGGCACCAGCGAAGCCGCGGGATATCTGGACGGCAACGGTTGCATCACCGGGTGTCTGAACGAATTGGCCTTCGTTCCGGTGGATTTTAATCCCCGGGCGATGACCGATGAATGGTCCGGAGATTATGGTTGCGGTGTAAAGTACTTCTCTCAGGACGGCGTGATTAAACTCGCCCCCGCGGCAGGAATCGAACTCGATGAACAATTGAGTCCCGCCGAGAAGCTCAAGGTGGTCCAGGAATTGATGGCCAAGGGCGATGACCGGGCCCGTTCTATCTACGAAACAATCGGAGTTTATTTGGGATATTCCATACCTTATTACGCCCAGTTTTACGATATCAAGCATTTGTTGATCCTGGGCCGGGTCACTTCCGGCCAGGGCGGGAATGTAATCTTGAATACCGCAGCCGAAGTCTTGAAACTGGAGTTCCCGGAATTAGCCGGAAAAATAAAGCTGCACTTGCCAGACGAAAGCGATCGCCGAGTGGGACAGGCGATTGCCGCGGCCAGTCTTCCGGTGATTAAGTAACTGAAATAAAAGAGGTGCGATCATGAAACTCATCAAACCAGGAGCGGAAATGTTCATTCCGGATGGGACGGCTTTGCCGGAAGCGTTATCCCGGACCACGATGTTGGCGATTGCCGCCCATCAAGACGATATTGAAATCATGGCCTATGACGGCATTCTTAAATGTTTCGGCAAAAGCGACGCTTGGTTTAGCGCCGTAGTAGTCACCGACGGCAGAGGCAGCCCCCGGGATGATCTGTATGCCGGGTATACCGATGACCGGATGCGGCAAGTACGGAAACTGGAACAGAAAAAAGCGGCCTTTATCGGCGAGTATGCCGCCCAGTTCTTGTTGGATTTCTCTAGCTCCGAAGTGAAAGATCCCAACGATACTAATGTGGTTTCAGAGCTAAAGGAAATATTGGCGAACACGAAACCGGAAGTTGTTTATACCCATAACCTCGCCGACAAACATGATACCCATGTGGCCACGGCGCTAAAAACCATCCGGGCCATCCGGGAACTGCCGGTCCAAGACCGGCCGGAACGGCTTTACGGTTGCGAAGTCTGGCGGGATTTGGATTGGGTGAATGATGACGAAAAAGTGGTTTTTGACTTGAGTTCCCATCAGAATCTAGCTGTGGCGCTGATGGGGGTCATCGACTCGCAAATCTGCGGTGGTAAACGCTACGACTTGGCGATAATGGGCCGCCGTCGGGCCAACGCCACTTTCTTCGCCTCCCATGGAACGGACCAGGCAACTTCATTGGGCTATGCGATTGACCTGTCTCCTTTAATCGAGGAAGAAACGGATGCAGCGGAGTTCATCGACAAGTATATTCAAAATTTCGCCAGGGATGTGGCGGAACGGATCCGGCGCTTTGTGTGAGTAGTCGCCCACCCCGGCAGGCCGGGTAAAGGATGAAAATTTAGTGTAGTATGAAAGCCTAAGAGCAACCCTATCCCTGAAAGGGAATTCGCTAAGCCTTTGTGGTCTTGATTGATCTGTTTTTTTAAAGGTTTATTCTGCAACGCCCAGCTGGTGCCCTTTTAGGGATAGGGTAAAGCTTCGAAGCATTAGCCGAACTATTTTCTAGGTAGACAGCAAAAAATCTTGTGGTTAATTAAGGTAAACTCTAAGACCAAATTTAGCCAGTCTTAGAGAGCCGATATACGCCTAAGGGAGAAGGGAGGGGTTTCGGCCGCGATGCGACGGCATGCGGCTTCAATAAAGATTGAGCCAGCCTGACGGCTTGGCGGCGGGTCAGGCTGGGAGCACCCGAGACAGAAGAAAAACTCTGTCTTAAGTACATGACTCAATTTTAAATCAAGGGAGGATAGTATTCAATGAAAAAGTTATCGATTTTATTGGTATTGGCTATGTTGATGGTTAGCGCCGTTCCGGCTTTGGCGGCTGACTGGACTTTCAGCGGCTGGGCCCAAACTGAAAATTCTTATGGTAAGGCGGGGTTAACGGCGGATGATATACACGAATATGAATTACAGGCCCGTCTGACCGCATCCGCCCAAGTTACCGACCAAACCAGTTTTGTTTATCAAATCAGAACTCTAGGTTACTATGACAATTCTGGTTGGAATTCACAAACTAACGGTGACAATGTTCGTACTCGTTTGGCCTATGTAACAACTAATCCTACCG
>JBLNDC010000223.1:0-9813 GCA_050261255.1 Bacteroidota bacterium | reverse complement strand
CAGCCCATCTGGGGGGGTTGCTTCCCGGGGATATTATCATTAAAATAAATGGTGAGATTATTGGAACAGACGATTTCCGCGAAGTAATCGGTAAATATAAGATCGGAACCAAGCTCAAGTTGGATTTTTACCGGGGGAACGAGCTCAAGCAGGTTACGGTGACAATTGGAGAAATGAAACCATAAAAAGAGGCGCAAGCCTCTTTTTTTTTTGGCCGTTGTTGGCGTTAAGGCCAGAGTGGCGGGGCGGGTTGGCGCGATAAAAGTTTGGTTAGTGGTTAATATTTGGAATTGATTGGATTTAAATGGAAGTATAAAAAGGAATTAATGAGATTTTTAGCGAAATTACATAATAAAATAACAGTTTGTTTTTTACAGAAATGGGTTTGGTGATAGGGGAAATATCCGCCATATCGGCCATCTGGGGCACTGGCGGCGTCAAGCCATCAGGGGACCGATTTTATAAAAACAATATTTTAGGGAGGTTTTTATGATGCCTGAAAAAAAAGACGAACAAAACGAAGCCACAAAGTCGGCAACATGTGGTATTGTAATGCCTATTTCTGCTCTAGATGGTTGTAGTGAACAACATTGGGTAGATGTCCAAAATATACTATATGATACTATTCGACAAGCAGGTTTTGAGCCAAATTTAGTTAGCAATGCTGATGATGTTGGTATAATACAAAAAAGAATTATTCAAAACTTATATACAAATACTTTGGTTGTTTGCGATGTAAGCGGAAAGAATCCAAATGTTATGTTTGAATTAGGTATAAGGTTGGCTTTTGATAAACCAACAATTATTGTAAAAGATTACAAAACAACGTACTCATTTGATACGTCACCAATTGAGCATTTAGAATATCCACGCGACCTAAGATTTAACAAGATTGTGGATTTTAAGAAATCTTTGCAAGAAAAACTTAAAGCTACATATGATAAAGCGAATGATGACCCAAATTATTCGACATTTTTAAAGAATTTTGGGAAATTTACCATCGCAAAACTCGAAACGGAGGAGATAGCAAAAGATCAATATATTCTTGAAGAAATTGCAGAAATGCGTGGTATGATGCAACATTTAATTTCACGGGTACGCCCATTGGAACGTAATTTATTTGACATCTACGATAGAGAACTTCCAAGACCTCATCATTTAAGTCCAGATGAATGTGAACGAACACTTTTAGAGGCAACTCGTATCATCCATGCTGTTCTTAGAGAACAGGGTATATCTAGACGTATGTTAACGAATACCGTTAATATAATTGAAAAAGCGAGAGAAATGGATTTGCTTCCTCAGTGCTTTAGAGATGAAAACTCAGCATGCAAAGAAATGATTCAACGGGTTATTAGAAAAGTAAACCGCGAGTTATCGATTAATACTGATGTGGACAAGTCTAGCAGGTAAATATAATAATGTGTTTGAAACAATTACTTGGCCGTCCTCCTTGGCTATTGCTTGGGTTGCCGGTACTAAAGGTTAACAGCAGGGTTGTAGGCTCCGCACCGGTGAGTGGAACATCTGGGAAGGCGGTACTCCGACCTACATCCCCGGCCATTAGTCGGCGCCACCACTAATGGCCGGGGATGTCGACAACCTGCGAAAAGATATGCCATCCTCAAAAGTTTGACAATAGCGGCTTCCTGCCGCTTTGTTAATGAAAGTAGATACTGGAGGCCTATTCATGAAAATCTTTATAATTATGCCATTTTTTCAAACTACTCCAAGACATACTGAAAGATATTAGGATGATTTCTTTGCTAATATTAAAGAAATACTTTTAGTTAAGAATTTTGGAGAAATTAATAAGTTATTTGGAGTAAATGACTTTGAGGTTTGTCGCGCTTCTGCTCCACAGGGCAATATTGTAAAAAGTATTATTGAAGATTTGGTTAAAAGTGAAATTGTAATTGCTATATTAACGGATCACAATCCGAATGTTTTTATGAGCTTGGGATAAGACATACTCAAACTAATAAAACAATTATGCTATGTGAGGAAGCGGTAGGAATTCCATTTGATTTAAAGAATTATGGTGTTGGAATCTACAAAGATAACAATTTTAGGTTTAGAACTATAGAAAAAGAATTAATGAAACGGCTAAAAGAGATTGCGGTTGATGCAAATAAGCCTGATAATCCCTATTTAGACTTTATTAGTCATTCCAAAGGTACTGGGAATATTTCAAACAATATAGATAAGGCTTTAAAAGTAAATATAGTAAATGGTATCGATGGGGAAAACATGTTACGCCCACCCCGTTTCTATAGACAAATCGAAAGTACTCCCAGGCATAATATAAGATATAAGAAAGGTACTGTGTTCACCTTTGTAATTGAATTATTAAGCTATTCTTCAGAAAATATTTCTGTGTTAAATACTGAATTAACAATTATGTTTGGTTCTAATAAGTTTATTACAAGCCAAATATACAATCAAGACCGTGTAAATACTTCGACATCTACGGTGTCTATAAAATCTGATTACAGAAGTAAATTTACCATTAAACCTAAAAGCTTTATGCAACAGTGTGCAGCATTTGTACTTGATGAGTTAATTCCATTTGAGCTAACAGAAATGAAAGGCATTATTAAAGTTACTGATATGTACGGTAATATTTATGAAAGTCAAGAATTCAGGTTAGAAACTTATGCAATAGAACCCGACATAATTATTAAAAAGACAATGTTAATGGAGAAATTTGGTGAAGGTAGTTCTGAATACGAATGGCGGGTTAGGATGCTTGAAAATGATGGTACACAAACTATTGATATTGATGAATTAATGGGATAATGCCCTCCCTGGCTTTTAGTATGTGACAAGGACTGCGAATAACAGCAATGGTTTGCAGAAAGGGATTTGGCCAAACACCTATTAGCTTTCCTTTGGCCGGAAATCTATGGTAAAATATAAACATTGCTCCGCAAGTTGAAGATTTAATACAACAATAAAGGATGATTGAAATGGACTTGAAAAAAATCGCTTTACAAAACGAAGACAATTTAAAAAACAACTCTTATCCCGGCAGAGGGATCATCATCGGCATGAGCCCCGACCGTCAAAACTATGTTCAGGTATACTGGATCATGGGTCGAAGCAATAACAGCCGGAACCGGGTCTTCGTCCAAGAAGGAAGCTTCATGCGGACCAAGGCCTTTGATGAAAGCAAGGTGGAAGATCCTTCGCTCATCATTTATTACCCGATTAAGGATTTTAACGGTTGCCATATTGTCACCAACGGTGACCAGACCGACACTATCTATGATTTTTTGAGACAGGGGAAAACTTTTGTCGATGCGCTTAAAACCAGGGAGTTTGAGCCGGATGCTCCCAATTTTACGCCGCGGATTTCCGGGATGATCGATTTGAATAACTCGCCTAATTACTCTTTATCGGTCTTGAAGTCGGAGAACCAAAACCCCGATTATTGCCACAGGTCTTTCTACTACTATGATAAGTTCATTCCCGGCTATGGCCATTGCATCCATACCTATGAAGGCGACGGGAACCCCCTACCTTCTTTCGCGGGAGACCCGAAATTAGTGAGAGTCTTTGACGACTTGGACAAAACAGCGGAGTTTTATTGGGATCTGCTCAATGAAGAGAATCGAGTGTCGTTGGCGGTGAAGTTTGTAAGTTGTCGGGGAAAAGAGGTTAAAATGAAAGTTGTTAATAAGCATAATGGTTAGGTAAAGGCAATAAGTACACTTTTTATCTCCCGCAGAGACGCAGAGGCGCAGAGAAACATTCTTACCTTAATTCTGAGCTTCGCATTTCTGCGGGAGTTTATGATTTTTAGTATTGGCGGACAAAGAGAGGATATTTATCTTGAGTGTTGGTATCGAAGAAAAAGAAGGAGAGTTTTGATGCTCCAAGTTAAAATTGTTACGGTCGGTAAGCTGAAAGAGGCTTATTTTCAAGAGGCGCAGGCGGAGTATATTAAAAGGCTCAAACCTTATCTAAAATTGGAGATTAAGGAAGTACCGGATCTGCCTTGTCCAGATAATTATAGTCCGGCCCAGGAGGAACAAGTCCTCCATCGGGAAGGGGAGGCTATTGCCCGCCAACTTGGGGCGGGCGAATATTTTATAGCTCTCGATCGGAAAGGTCAGCAGATGAGTTCCGTTAAGTTCGCGGAGCTAATCAAGGAAAAGGAAGTCAATGGGATTCCGATAACTTTGATTATTGGAGGTTCCCTTGGGTTGGCGGACGAACTGTTAAAGAAAGCGGATTTGAAGTTGAGCTTCTCCAGGTTAACCTTTCCGCATCAGTTGTTTAGAGTGATGCTGCTGGAGCAGATTTATAGGGCGGTGAAGATTAACCGGGGTGAGCGCTACCACAAATAATTTGCCAATAGAACAGATACGGTTGGTGTATCACCTCTAACAGCGAATTACTGAACATAAAAAATTATTAGAATTTAACGTTAATGAAGTTTTAAATCAATTAAGTATATGGATGTTCGGGGACTATTAACTTTATCCGGACTTAATGCAAGGTTTTCAGGTGTTAACTGTCTCATCGCAATAAATAATATAATAAGCCAAGAGATACTCCTGATTTTAGAATCTTTGTTAGGAATTTGATTAACGTCGGGATTCTCCTTCAGAAAGAAATTGTTGAGCATCATCTATAGTGGGAAATTGGCTTGTGATGAACAAATTTGGTATAATAAATGTTAAAAACAAACCTGTTTCAAATTTATGGGAAGATAGTTGCAACGGAGAAATTTTCTATAGTAATGAATATTGGTGAGGACTGATATGGATTATAACGACTTGCTCGAAAAGTATCATGTGGTACAACGCGAAAAGAATATCTTAAAGGAAGAAATTAAACGACTGAAGCTTCAATTGGGAATTCCTGAACAGCTAGGGATTCCTTTTGATTTCTCAGAGCAAAAACCGATGTTGGAAATGATTAAAGCGGATTGCAAAGAAGTTGCGATTCCGAATATTAATCATTTGTCAACCCCTGCCTAAAAAATCAAATTATTTATGTCGCTTTTTAAAGTTCGGGATGATGATATGCAAAAAGGGGACATTAAAAGTCTAATGCACTCCTGCAATACCTGCAATAAATTTTTTGTGGTAAAAGGCGGCAGGCATTGAATCTTAATATGTTGCCATATATTGAAGTTTAATAGAAGAAGGAGTTTCACGTTATGCCAAAAAACGATAATATGCTGGCAATTTTGTGGATGCTGAATTCAGGCGTAAAAATGACTGCAAGATAGATATCGGAAAAGCTAGAAATAAATATCAGGACTGTTTACCGTTATATTGATGCGCTTTGCACCAGTGGAGCCTATAATATCCGACACAGGCCATAACGGCGGGTACAGCTTGTTGAACAATTTTATCAGAGCGCCTCTGCTTTTTGATGTTGAAGAGCAAAAGGCGTTTCTTCATGCCGCTGTTTTTGCAAAAGAAGCCGAGTATCCTTTTAGTGAGGCATTAAACAATGCAACTTCAAAACTGAAAATGTATTCAAATGAGCAGCAGGGAAAAGAATTAAACCGTCATTTAACCGGGTTTGAAGTAATAAACCGTGATTATCACCCTTCTGTCAAGCCAGTATTGATGGAACTGGAACAGGCTGTTGCAAACCAATACTCTGTAGAAATTGAATACCGCTCAAGCCGTGAAGAGCAACCCAAGTACAGAGTTATTGACCCTTATGGTGCTTTATCGGAACAACAAATGGTGTAATTGTACCTTGCAATTTAAGGAACGAGATCCGCAGCTTTCGGGCTGAACGGGTTGTGCATATCAAGCCTGCTCAATTCGATATTTTGCTGTAAGATCTGCAAAGAGCGGAGAAAGATCAAATTTCGCCGATAGACCCGATACGGAGAGCGTTACCATCGTTAGTAACCGTTATAACAGTTGCAATACCGTAATATCAATTACAGCGGATTCCAGAAAATTAAAAAAAACCTTTATAGATATGCTTTGTCAGATCGAAGTCCCAAGTTCGTACTTGAGAGAATAGTGAAATGATGAAGCTTATTTACTTTTTAGCTATCAATAGAATGGTTTGAGTATACTAAATGATCGACTCTGAGTTTTGTAGTGGGGGATGCCATTTACGGTGAGGTCTTTGATAATTTAATAAACTATTATAGAGAAAGGACACCAGTTACCAGGAAGTAAATAAAATGAGAAATTTGATGTTGAAATAAAGACCAGGTAACAGGAAATAACCTCCGGGCATCGTATATTAATATCAGCGGAAGGAAGTTTGTCACATGTTAAGGGCCAAGCTTCAGGCACCCACTATCAATAAAAATATTATCAGCCGGGAAAAGCTGCTGCAGAAACTGCAACGCGGATCGGAATCCAAGCTCACGCTGATCGTAGCGCCCGCGGGCTACGGCAAGACGACCGCTGTTCTTGATTGGCTGAGGAATTGCGGTCTGCCTTCGGCATGGTTGTCGGTGGATGCCTATGATAATAATCCGGTGATTTTTTGGCGCTATTTTTGTAATGCTCTGGAAGGCATCGCCGAGGGTATCAGTAAAAATGCCGAATATGTTTTTGCCTCCCCGGAGCTGTTGAAAGCCAACATTCAGATCAACATCCTGATTGACCGGCTGGCGGAGCTGGAATCCGATTCTCTGTTGGTCCTGGATGACCTGCACTTAATTAGCGATCGATCCATACTGGAAGGTTTGTCCTATCTCATAAACTACCTGCCCGAAAAAATGCATCTGATGATTATCAGCCGGACGGAGCCCGCACTGGAAACTGGTAAGCACCGGATTAAATGGCAGATCGAACGTTTGGATCAAAAAGACCTGCGCTTCCGGAACGCAGAAATTTCCCAATTTTTTATGGCCAGAGGATTCAGTCTGGAAAGCGATGCTCTGAAAGAGGTGGAGAGCTTCACGGAGGGATGGGCGGCGGCGCTGGTTGCGGTGGCCATGTCCCTGGAGGATGAAAAAGAAAATAGCTGTGCTATAGCTGCGTTGGCGCGTTTTAGCCGGGATATCGAAGAATATCTCAAAGCCGAGGTGATCAGCACCTGGCAGCCGGATAAAAGAGCCTTTGCCATAAAAACCTGTATCCTGGACACACTTTCCGAAGATATTTGTGATGCCGTCACCGGGGAGCATAACGCCAGCCGGATGCTGAAAGAACTTCGTCAAGGAAACGGCTTTCTGGTGGCCGTAGATGAGCAAAAGCAGGAGTATCGGTACCACAATTTGTTTAAAAACATTCTCTACAAACTTCTTACCGAAATCGATCCGGAAGGGGTTTCGGGCTTACATATCAAGGCCGGCCACTGGTTCCGGGAGCACGATCTGATCCCGGAAGCGATTGAACATTTGTTGGAAGGCGCATCTTTTCAGGAAGCCTGTGAACTGATCGAACAACAAACTCCCCCTATTCTTCAGAAAAACGATTTTGGCACACTGTTGTCGTGGCTAGAACGTCTTCCGAAGGAGTTAACGGATAAGAATTTTCAAATTGCCATAGTGTATGCGGTCTATTACGCGGAAACCCGCCGGTATGATTTGGCGCGGCAATGGTTGGAACGGATGAAATCATTGCAAGATGGCGACCAATACACTGCCAGACCCGGATGGGACAAATACAGCCATATAGCTTGCTCCTTGATAGAGGCCAACTTGTTGCTCCGGGAAGGGAAACCTGGTTTCCTGCCGCTCATAGTGGACTTGGCCGAGGCCAAAGCCAGCCAGTTTTATAAAATGCCTGAATTTTTTGATTTTAATGCGGCGGATATATACTACTACCGTTCTCCCCTCAATAAGACGGTGGGATTTTTCAGGCAAAATCCTGAGCAATACGGTAAGTTGATCGAAAGCTACCGGAGAATGATTTCCGTAAATCCCGGCTACGCGCCGCTGGGAATCGGTGAATATCTTTATGAAAGCAACCGGCTGGAGGAAGCTTTGCCCAACCTACTGAAGGCGTTGGAAGAGGCGGAAGGAGCCAAATGCCCCGGCGCCCTTGTTCCGGCAATGGTGAACATTGCCCGGATCAAAAGGGCCGGGGGCGATCTGGCGGGTGCTTTTGAAGTTATGGAGGAATGCGGGAAGAAGCTTCAAAACTTCGGCAAGGCCCATTGGATTTATTTGATTCAGGCCTTCCGGTGCCGTTTATATTTAGATAAGGGGGAAGCGACCGGGGCGGAGGAATGGTTAGCTTCCCGCCAACTCAATGTCTTCACCGGAGTTAACCGGACCCGCGAGTTTGAACTGCTGGTATATGTGAGGGTGCTGCTTGCCAAGGAACGCCGGCAAGATGCCAAATTGTTGTTACAAAGGCTCCTTGCTTTTACTGAGGAGAACGCTAGGTTCCATAGCCAGGTGGAGGTATTAAACCTGCTGGCGTTGCTGGACTACCAAAACAATCAGTTGCCCGGCGCCCTGAAATACATTGAAAAATCCCTTGCGATAGGGATGGCCGAAGGCTATGTCCGGAGCTATCTGGATGAATTTACTCCCATGGCTCGGCTGTTGCGGTATTACACAACCTCACGCAGAAAGTGGACTGATCAACATACGGCTAAGCTACTGACGGATTATGCGAAAGATTTATTACGACAGATGTATGAAAGTTTTCCGGAATCGATGGAATCATCCATTGAGGCAGCGCCGGCTGGGATGATTGAGCGTCTCACGGAGCAAGAGAGAAAAGTACTGGAACTGTTGGTTCAAGCGAATACTAATAATGAAATCGGCGTCAAACTGGGTATTGGTTTAAGAACCGTCAAAACCTATACCACTAATATCTATGGCAAGTTGGGTGTGAAAAATCGCGCCCAATGTGTGAAGCTGGTCCATGAGGCCAAGTTGTTGGAAAAGCCCTGAAACTTATGGGGATGAATAAAATATGGTGTTGTCGAGATACGTGCCTTGTTCGCACGTATTTTTTTGCCGTACTTTGGTACGATGTGCGGTTTTCTATTTTACGTTAAAATGAAACTATCCTGGGGAAAAATCGGATCTTAGCAACTAACAGGAAGGTTATATTTCAATTTATGTATGATCATCTCCCGCACATTTTATTATTTGTGATTGCCTTCTTATTCATCCAAGGATTGGCCATTTATGCCTGGCGTTTGCGTTCAATGCCCGGTGCGTTACCGTATGCCGTGCATAAGACGGGAATTGTCCTTTTGTTGCTCTCTTTGCTGATGGCCTCAATCAGCGCCAGAACTGCGGAAAAACTCCTCTGGATCCGGATGTACCATACCGGAACTTTTCTGGCTATGCTGGCTTGGTTGGCGTTAACGCTGCAAATCACCGGCCGGGGAAAATGGATGAACCGTTGGACCATTACAGGCGCACTGGTGGTTTTGGCAACCTCGCTTGTCATCCTCTTCTCCGGTGAACGGTACGGCTTATACTGGAGCCGGATATGGGCACAGGGGCCGATGTCCGCGAGATTATGGGAGTTTGGGGCAGCTTAATCATTCATACCGGTTATTTGGTGCTATTGTTTTGCACAGTCCTGTTTTTCCAGCGGTTTTTACAACTCCGGGGCATCCTGCGGGCCCAGGCCGGGATTATGGTTGTTTCCACTTTCATTACGGTGACCGGGTATTTTTGCTGGAGGATGGGGGCCACTCCGGTCATTCGCCAGGATGCACTGGCAACCGCCTTTATTATCTCCGGATTGTTGGATGCCTTTGCTCTTTTCAAATTGCGGTTGTTTTCCAACAAGAACAAGCTGCGGCAGTCATTAAGGAAAGGGATCGGCTCGGCCGGGAACTCCATGACGGCCAAGGGCAACTGGTAAGTTACTTGACAATGCAACTGGAAGCAGCCCGTTCCTG
>JBLNDC010000222.1:0-21405 GCA_050261255.1 Bacteroidota bacterium | reverse complement strand
AAGGAGTTGGAAGAAGTCTCCTGCCCCGGTTGCGGTTCATGTTCCGGGATGTTTACCGCCAATACCATGAATTGTCTGACTGAGGTCTTAGGAATGGGATTGCCGGGGAACGGCACCATTCCGGCGGTTGACGCCAGGAGGATCCGTCTCGCTAAAACCGCAGGGATGAAAATCATGGAGTTAGTAAGGGCGGATGTGAGGCCGCGGGCGATTATGACCGAGAAAGCCTTTGCCAATGCTTTCACGGTGGATATGGCGATTGGAGGCTCGACCAACACCGTGTTGCATCTGCCGGCTATCGCCCATGAGCTTGGAATCACTCTCGATTTGGAATGGATTAACCAGATTAGTATGAAGACGCCTCATTTAGCTTATTTACGGCCGGGAGGGATCCATCATATTCAAGACTTGGATGAGGCCGGCGGTATTCCCGCAGTGATGGCGGTGCTCAACGGAAAGGGCTTAATCCATACCGACTTGCCGACGGTGACCGGAAAAACGGTTGGCGAGAATATCGCTTCGGTTCAGGTGAAACGGACCGATGTGATTCATCCGCCGGAATCGGCCTACCATGAACAAGGGGGATTGGCGATTCTCCGGGGTAATCTTGCCCCGGATGGGTGTGTAGTGAAACAGTCGGCGGTGGCGCCGGAGATGATGCAGCATGAAGGACCGGCGAGGGTCTTTGATTCGGAAGATGAGGCTATTAAGGCCATCTTAGGCGGAAAGATCGTTGCCGGAGATATCGTAGTAATTCGGTATGAAGGTCCGAAAGGCGGACCGGGAATGCGGGAGATGCTCAGTCCAACTTCGGCCATTGCCGGCATGGGCTTGGATAAAGAAGTGGCGCTATTGACGGACGGCCGTTTTTCGGGAGCTTCAAGAGGGGCTTCCATTGGGCATATATCACCGGAAGCGATGGAAGGCGGGCCGATCGCCCTAGTCCAAGAAGGCGATCGGATCAAAATTGATATTCCGGGAAAAAGAGTGGATTTGTTAGTTGGCGAAGAGGAGCTAGAAAAGAGAAAAGCCGCCTGGCGGCAGCCCGAGCCCAAGATCAAGAAGGGTTATTTAAACCGGTATAGCAAGTTGGTAACCTCAGCCAATACCGGAGCGGTGCTGAAATAAAGTTTAGAAAGAGTGAAGAATCCCAAGAGCATATAGTTTATTCTGTCCGCCCAGGGCTAAAACCCCTGGGCTAAGTTTTTTAAAATCTTTCTCGAGTCCCGGCAAGCCGGGTATGATGGAAATGACATCTTACAATATTTCCGATTGTTGACAGTATAACAGAATCTTTTTTGGTTTTATCCGTGGATCGACTTAGGGAAAAACTTTATATTCGGCTAATTTTTTAATTCGGAGAATTGTTTTACTGATAAAATCAGGCTTTTTGAGCATAGCCTATTAAGTAAGATAGTAATGATGAGTTTTTAAAAACTTATAAAAATTTCTTGACAAATAATATGCCATACATTATTATTGATTTTAAATATTAATAACCACTAACGTAAAAAGAGGGATGCTGATGAAACTTTCGGGAGCGCAAATTCTCTTGGAATGCCTCGAACGTCAAGGGGTTGACGTTATCTTCGGATATCCGGGCGGGCAAGTGATTCCCATTTACGATGCTTTATATGACAGTAAAATACGGAACATTCTGGTCCGTCACGAACAAGGAGCGGCGCACGCAGCCGATGGTTATGCCCGAAGCACGGGGAAGGTTGGGGTCTGCCTGGCTACTTCCGGGCCGGGAGCGACCAATCTAGTTACCGGAATAGCCACCGCTTACATGGATTCCGTACCGATTGTAGCCATCACCGGACAGGTGCCCACCTCCTTACTGGGTGGAGACTCCTTTCAGGAAGCGGATATTACCGGAATTACCATGCCGATTACCAAACATAATTATTTGGTGAAAGATATTAAGGACCTGCCGCGGGTAGTTAAGGAAGCTTTTCATATCGCCGGCACTGGGAGGCCCGGACCGGTGTTGATTGATATCGCCAAGGATATAACGGTCCAGACCGATAAGCCTAATTACCCGGAAACCATTGATTTGCCTGGATATAAACCCAATTATGTCGGTAACGCCCGCCAAGTTAAAGAAGCACTGGAGGCGATTCAAAACTCGAAACGCCCCTTACTTTATATTGGTGGCGGAGTAGTAGCTTCCGGGGCTCACGCGGAATTAATCAAATTGGCGGAGACCATTGGCGCTCCGATAACACCAACCTTAATGGGGCTCAGCGCTATTCGGGGAGATCATCCCCTTAACCTCGGGATGCTGGGGATGCATGGCACGGCTGCGGCTAACTTTGCGGCCTGTGAATGCGACCTCTTAATCGCTATCGGGGCCCGTTTTGACGACCGGGTCACCGGCAAGGTCGACGCATTCGCGCCGAAGGCCAAAGTAATCCATATCGATATCGATCCGGCCGAGATCGGAAAGAACGTCGGGGTGGATATCCCGATTGTCGGCGATGTCAAGATGGTTATCGAAAATTTATTGGAAAAAATAAACCAGCAAAGGCACCCGGAATGGCTTAAGCAGATCGCGGCCTGGCAAAAGGAGTATCCTTTAACCTATGACCGTGGCAAATTAAATCCGCAACTAGTGGTCGAGGAGATTAATGAGCTCACCAAAGGCGACGCTATTATCTGCACCGAAGTCGGACAGCATCAGATGTGGACCGCCCAATTTTACAAGTTCACCCAAGCTCGTTCGTTGATTACTTCAGGGGGCTTGGGAACAATGGGATATGGGTTTCCGGCAGCCATCGGGGCCCAAGTCGGCAACCCGGATCGTTTGGTCATCGATATCGCGGGGGACGGGAGTTTTCAAATGAATATTCAGGAGTTGGGGACTGCCGTCGTTAATCAAATACCGGTCAAGGTGGTAATCATCAACAACTTTTATCTGGGAATGGTACGGCAATGGCAGGAATTTTTCTTTAATAAGCGTTATTCGGGAACGATCCTCGATCAAAATCCCGACTTTGTGAAGATCGCCGAGGCCTATGGGGCTAAGGGTTTTAAAATTTCCGAAGTAAGTCAACTCCGTAGCACTCTGGAAAAGGCGTTTGCCACTCCCGGCCCGGTGGTGGTCGATTGTCACGTGGAACGAGAGGAGAACGTATTGCCGATGGTGCCTGCGGGCGGTGCGATTCATCAGATGATAGGGGTGAATAGTTAATGAGGCATATCATATCGGCATTGGTGGTCAACCAACCCGGCGTTATGGTCAGGGTGGCCGGCCTGTTCAGCCGGAGGGGATATAATATCGAAAGTATCGCTGTAGGGCGTTCCGAAGATCCCGCTTTATCGAGGATTATCATTGTGGTCGACGCCGAAGACGATCAAGTGGTGGAGCAGATCGAAAAGCAACTTTATAAACTAATCGATGTGGTCAAAGTAAATGATTTACCCACCGAGGAATCGGTGGAACGGGAATTGGCCTTGATCAAGGTCAACGCCGGTTCCCAGAATCGCTCGGAAGTGCTGCAGATTGTCGATATCTTTCGGGCAAAGATCGTCGATGTCAGCAGCCGGGCAGTGGTGATCGAGATTACCGGCGGCGCCGACAAAGTAGAGGCGTTGATCGCGTTGTTGAAGCCTTTCGGGATCAGGGAGATCGTTCGGACGGGACAGATCGCCATCTTAAGGTCGGGTAAAAAGAGCTGACCGCTGATGCCGCTGGGGGCGCAGAAATTTACGATAGACCGCAGATTACGTTGATAACCACAAAGACCGCAGATGACTCAGATGAACCTGATAAACATGGATGGATACAGATAGTCTAATGATAACTCTCACCTTTACGAAATTGGTGGGAGTTTTTGTTACATGAGGGAATTGTATAATTAACTTAATAAACCCTTTGGCTACAATATAGTGACTAGTACGAATGTATCTATATATTGTGATCAAAGCTTAAATCATGAATTATGCAATTCCTTAACATAAATAAAGGATATGAGTTATCTTCAGCTTCAAGGAATAAGCGGAAGAGGGCATAAAAATGGTAAATTTGGAGGCGGGATTTTTCAGGAGGAATTGGTAGGGGGTCGTTGAAATAATTAACATCTCATTATGATATTAAAACCGATTATAAAGTTAACTTAGGTTGGTAATTAAAAACCAGCTCACCTCGGTTCTCAAAAATTTGTCCGACCAATTTTCAACATTGACAGAGCTATATGCAAAGGTATGTACCTTTCAAATAAAAATTTTTCAAAAAAAAAGAGGTTTTTTGATAAAAGCGTTGTAATATTATTTAAGAATATGTTAATGAAAGATAGTTCTGGAAGTTTACACCGGAGATTACAATCCAGGTAGGATTGTATTTATTGAGAAATCCTTCCTTGACAGATTGTCCCATCGGGATTAAAATGGTAGCGAGTATTGTTTTAAAAGCATTTGACTTCCAGAATCTGACCCACGACGTTTCCGGAGGACATTTGAGGAGAACATTGGATCCCTCATACTGGACTCCGGTCCGATAGATTGAAAGGGGGTGGGCGGAGAACAGCAACGATTGGCAGTACAAGTTTTAATACTTAGAGTTAAAAAATAAGGAGGAAAGTTTACTAAGATGAAAAAGTTATTAGTTGTTTTAATGGCTGCTGTGATGGTTCTTTCTATGGCCGCCGTTTCCATGGCTGCCGTCACCGTTAGTGGTGATGCGACCTTCACCAAGGATTTTGACAAAGACCTTGACAAAGATGCAACAAATTCCGACAAGTATGATATTAACATTTTCTTCAAGAACCAGATCAACGATACCGTTGATTGGACCTTACGCTTCAACGCGGCCGAGAAATGGGCAGATGATGCTGAAACCGTTAATGTACCTTGGACACGTGAAGCTTATGCCAATGTAAAACTGGGTGAAGGCAAATTAACATTTGGTATGTGGGAAGTCAAACCATACACCAGCATCGGTATCCTGGCGGATAACGCCGATAGCGCTATCGGTCGTTTGAAAGCTCCATTAACCGTTGGTTACACCTCGCCGGAATTATTCCCTGGCTTTAAAGCCGGTCTCGTTTACTTCATTGATGGTAATAAGGTCGCGAAAGAATATGACACCGCTCACAGTTTCGAGGACGGAGCTTATGTCCTTAGCTTAAGCTACAAAGCCGGTATGGTCGCCGCCGATCTTTTCTATGTAGATCTTGCATTGGATAATCAAGAAGCGGGTTATGCCCTCAACGCTAAAGTAAATCCGGTTGATGGACTAACCTTAGGTTTGAACTATGGTGAACGTCCCGGAGCCAAAAACGCTCAGACAGAAGTCATGATCGTCGAAGCAGAATATGAAGTTAATAAATTTTACGTTGGTTACGCTATGGACTTAGAAGACGGCAAAAATTCCCTCAGGCCGGATGATGCCCGGACCGCATATCGTTTCGGTTATACTTTCGCCAATGGTATTGGTGTTGAATACAGATCCAAAGATAAAGACGTAAAGGCAGCTGGCAAGATGGAGCCTTCCCAAGAATTACGGATCAAGGTTAAATTCTAAGCGTTAGATTCGTGAGTTTTAAAAGTGATTTAAAGATTAGCGGGAGCGAAAGCTCCCGCTTTTTTAATCGCAAATAACGCTGATGACACAGATGACACAGCGGATGCTGATTGCAACTTAAAGTAATTAGGGATAAGCTGTAGAATATTTGCTAAGTAAAAATTGGTGCGTTAAAAGTATTAACAGTTTTTGCTGTTTTACCAACTTATTCAGCGGCATCGGTGTTATTGGCGATCGTGGGTTGGACTAAGAGGCGCTAAGACCGCGGATTACACTGATAATACTGATAACGCAGATTATAAGTTGAAATAGTTTAAAAAAACTTGTAGAATAATAGAGAAGAAATTCTCTTTTTTGGATTGGAGGACCAATGATCAACGACTTGAAAGAGATTATCCTCACCACGGAACAAATTGCGGAACGCATCAAAGAACTCGGTGCAAAAATCAGCAGCGATTATCAGGACAGTACACCGGTTTTGGTCGGGATCCTTAAAGGGGCCCTGCCGTTTTTAGCTGACTTAATGAGGTCAATCACCATACCTGTAGTTTATGACCTAATGGCTGTCTCCAGTTACGGCGCATCCACCAAATCCACGGGCACGGTAAGAATTATCAAAGACCTGGACCTGGAGATCGAAAAGCGCGATGTCATAATCGTTGAAGATATAGTCGACACGGGGCTTACTTTACAGTACTTAGTGGAAAACCTTCGCTCCCGGCGACCCAGGTCCCTAAAAGTCTGTACTTTATTGGACAAACCTAGCCGGAGGTTAACGCCGATTCAGCCGGATTACAACGGATTCGAGATCCCCGATGTTTTTGTAGTCGGGTTTGGGTTGGATTATGCTGAAAAATATCGGAACCTACCTTATATCGGAGTGTTGAAGGAAGAGATTTACATGAAGAAATAATCGAAATCCTATAAAGGTTATAAAACTAACCCTTCCCATGATTCGGGAAGGCTTTTTTTATCTAAAAACCTAAAATTGAGCAAAGGATTTTTAGGATAAATGTCAAATAGAAAACTAAAATTGGACAAAACTGCTTTAAACCTGAATTTTAAAGCAGTCAACTGGATAACATTGACAATAGAGTACCATACTATACATGCCGGAACAGATTGTCGGGATACGAGGCTGATTATTGCGACAGGCATTGATTGATCGTAAATGGCTATCTCTACTTCTGCGGCGCGAAAGCTTCCGTAAAACTAATTATTTAAAATAATATGCTAAGGTGGTGCGATTCATGGAGTTTTTAGGAGAATCAATAAATTTATTAAGGATTATTGACTTGATCCTAGTGCTTTTTGTCTTGTACTACCTTTTCAAGATCCTGAAAGGCGCCAAAGGAATCTTTTTTTTAAACGCGATCTTAATTTTGTTTATTATTAACTTATTAAGCCGTTCTTTGGGTTTGGAATATTTCAATGTTTTATTGGAACAGATAATGTTGATGCTCTTCGTAGCTTTGCCAATCATATTCCAAAACGAGCTAAAACGGGCGCTCGAAGTATTAGGGCAAAAGAACCCGATCTTGCAGTGGCTTATCAAACCCCCGGAAATTCCCACCGAAAGTATTGAAATTGTAGCCGAAGCCGTGGAAAGCCTTTCCAAACACAAACATGGAGCTTTAATCGTTTTTGAAAGAAACGATCCCCTCCCCATGGTCAAGCAGTCCGGTTCGTACCTTGATGGGGCCTTAACACAAATATTGGTGGAGCAAATTTTTTATCCAAACTCCCCTTTGCATGACGGAGCGGTTGTGATCAAAGGAAACCGGGTCCAAGCCGCCGGATGCTTTCTTCCGCTTGATAATCAATTAATTTTGGCTCAAGAGCTAGGGAGTAGGCACCGGGCGGGGTTGAGTTTGGCGACCCAGAGCGATGCTTTGGTAATCATCGTTTCCGAAGAGACCGGCAATATATCGTTAGCTCTTAACGGACTGTTGGAGACGGGGTATAATAGCGATCAAATAAAATATCGTTTGATTGAAGCGGTTAGGCCGAACCAATCGGCTAATACGGTTAGTGTTGAAGGCAATCCTGGAGTCAAAACCGAGGTCCAATGATGTTCTTCAAAATCAGCCAATTCCGGGTTCCGATCACAACGGAAGAAACAGACATCAGCCAAAGATTGGCCGAATTTATTAAGGTCCCATTCGAGAGGATCAAGTCATTAAAAATTGCCAGGAAGTCTTTGGATGCCAGGCAAAGAGAGCTTTTTTTCGTATATACATTGATTTTCGAAGTTGAATTGACGATTTATGAAGCGGAATCGTTGTTAAGCAATAATCCAATTTTACAACCATATCAACCGGAACCGGCCCCTAAATGGGACCAAGTTCGATGCGGTTCTCCATCGATCAATTTTAGACCGGTGATTACGGGCGCAGGTCCAGCCGGTCTTTTTGCTGGATTAAGGTTGGCCGCTGCCGGATTCAAGCCGATTATCATCGAACGCGGCGATGGGCTGCAAGCGAGGATCGATCGAATTAACAAGTTCTGGAATGAGGGGGATTTGGACCCGGAATCCAATATTCAGTTCGGCATCGGAGGAGCGGGCACTTTTTCCGATGGCAAACTGACAACCCGAATTAAAGACCCGGCAATTGACGAAATCTTAAAAATGATGGTAAAATTAGGAGCACCGCCTGAGATAAGGTACTGGCAATACCCGCATATCGGGACCGATCTCTTGCGGGAAGTAATTAACGGATTGCAACAGTTGATTAGCGACTATGGCGGAGAGTTCCTTTTTCGAAAACGCTTGACGGACATCAGATTGATCGAGGGTAAAGTCCGAGGGGTTGAGGTGAACGGCGCGGAACAAATCGAGACTGAAATGTTGTTGCTGGCTACCGGAAACAGCGCCCGGGATATCTACCGGATATTGGCTGCGAAAGGCTTGGAGCTTTGCGCTAAGCCGTTCGCGGTCGGGCTAAGGATCGAACACCCTCAAGGGATTATTGATAAGGCACAGTATGGAAAATGGGCCGGAAATCACCGCCTGGGGCCGGCCGAGTATCATCTTACATACAAGCACCAGGAAACCGGGCGCGGAGTTTATAGTTTTTGCATGTGCCCGGGAGGGTTCGTGATCGGGGCCGCTTCCGAACCGGGCCGGGTGGTGACCAACGGAATGAGCTATCACCGTAGGGATTCCGGAATAGCCAATTCCGCCATTATCGTTACGGTCAATGAACGGGATTACGGTAACCATTCGCCTTTAGCCGGTGTAGAATATCAAGAACGTTTGGAAGCGGCCGCTTATCAACTGGGCGGCGGCGGATTTTTAGCTCCGGCCCAACGGGTGGAGGATTTTATTAAAAAGAAACCTACCTTAGAGTTTAGGTCATTACGGCCCTCCTACCGTCCCGGGACAACCGGGGCTGATTTAAATCAAATTTTATCAAAAGAAATCGGTACGGCGATTGCAGAGGCGATCAAATATTTCGATCAAAAAATCAGAGGGTTTAGTTGGCCGGACGCGACGCTCACCGGGGTCGAGACTAGAACCTCGGCCCCGGTTAGGATCGTTAGGGATGAAAACAGGCAGGCAATAGGATACAGTGGATTGTATCCGGTTGGGGAAGGCGCCGGATATGCCGGAGGAATCATCAGTTCGGCCTTGGATGGCTGGAAGACTGCTGAAGTGGTCATCGGTGAAAGTTGATTATGATTGTTAGTTCCTAGTTCACAATTGAAAGTAAGTTATGAATGTTAGTTACCAGTTCACAACTACCGGTTTTGCTCCGTGGCTAGTTACCAGTTAATAACCAAATACTGGAATAGTATAACTTAGAGCTGTGAATGAAACATAAAAGCATAACCTAATATTAAAAAGCTGGGAACTGTGAACGAGACCCAAGAATAATACCCGGATTATATAAAACTGTGAACGAAACCTAAAAACATTACTTAAATAGAAAACAGGGATTAATCTATTACGGAGGGATCGAATTTGAGCCGTTTATTTGGAACAGATGGTGTAAGGGGAGTAGCCAATCGGACATTGACTCCGGAGTTAGCTTTCGGCCTTGGCAGGGCGGCCGGGGCTTATTTTAAAGGGAAGTTGGAGGCGCGTCCCCGGATTATTATGGGGAGAGATACACGGGTCTCGGGGGAAATGTTGGAATCGGCTTTGGCAGCTGGGATAACTTCGGTTGGATTAGATGTGGTCAGGATCGGAGTTTTACCTACGCCAGGGGTGGCCTTTCTCTGCCGTAAAATGGGAGTGGCGGCTGGGGTGATGATTTCCGCTTCCCATAATCCGGTTGAAGATAACGGGATCAAATTTTTTGATAAAAACGGTTTTAAACTTACTGATGCGGTGGAAGATGAAATCGAGGCGCTGTACCGAAATAGGCTCGACCAGATTGAACGTCCGGTTGGGACCGGAGTGGGACGGATTTATGATGATTATGAAGCCGTTCAACTATACGAGGATTTCCTATTGTCTACGGTCTCATGTCGTTTTGACGGGTTGAGGATAGTAGTTGATTGCGGGTTTGGAGCCGCTTATGATTTGGCGCCTCGAGTGTTTCGAAGGCTGGGAGCGGAAGTAGTGGCGCTGCATGATATCAATGACGGTTCCAGGATTAATGTGAAATGCGGTTCGACCCATCCGGGAATTTTACAAAAAGAAGTAGTCGCCAGCGGAGCCGACTTGGGAATCGCCCATGATGGGGACGCCGATCGGGTGATTGCGGTAGATGAGACCGGCCGTTCCGTCGATGGCGACCAGATTATAACTGTTTGCGGTTTAAGTCTGAAACGGGAAGGAAAACTTAAAAATAATAAAGTGGCGGTTACAGTCTATTCCAACCTAGGACTGATTCAGGCTTTTAAAAGGAACCAAGTGGAAGTGGCAGTCACCGCTAATGGCGATCGCTATGTGTTGGAAGCGATGCAAAATCAGGATTTGGTATTGGGGGGAGAACAATCCGGGCATATCATTTTTTTAGATAAGAATAGCACCGGTGACGGGATTTTAACCGCTTTACAGTTAACCGCGGTGATGGTCAAGTCCGGCGAGAGGCTTTCTAAACTAGCGGCCCAAATGGAACGCTATCCTCAAGTATTGGAAAATGTTCGGGTCAGCCGTAAGGAAGGTTGGGATCAAAATCCGGTTATCAAGGAATCGCTCAAAATCGCCGCGGAAAAATTAGAGAACGAAGGAAGAATCTTTGTGCGGGCTTCGGGTACGGAAGCTTTAATCAGAGTAATGGCGGAAGGGCCGGATGAAGGTGAATTGCAAAGGATTGTCCATGATGTGGCCGAGGTTATCAAAAAAGAATTGGGAACATAATGTAATATCAGAGAGTACCACTCTGGGTTGTTTTATGTTAAAATAGGTTAAATAAAGTTATGAATACTAAAGTAAATGATTGGTAAACATCATATTGGTTTTCGGGTTTAGGCCTGAGATTGAAACCTAAATCATCCTCTGGCTTTTACTACGGGAATACTCACTAGGTCCCATTAGATCGCTCTTTACGAGAGCGACTAAAAGGAGGTGATCTTAAAGTAATTCGGATTTGAATATAATATTGGGAGGTGATTGTTAAAAGACAGAGCAATATAAATTCAACTCTTAGCGCCAGGACTCCTGATTTTTAGGAGTTGACGAGGAGGGGGATCTCGGAAAATCGGCGGGTGACCCCCGGTGTGCCACCACCGTTAGAAGCCTGACAAAACCATCAGTGATGATTGGGACAATAGGGCTGGGTGAATTTAATACGTTAGTAGAACCGAAAGCAATAGGCATGAGGCACGAGGCTTGAGGCGCGAGTAGCGCCCGGTGTTCAAAGAGGCGGATTTTTGGTTATTTTTGATCTGTAAAATAATCCAAAACTGTCCTAATATTGATTTGAACAACTTGTGGAACATGTTATCCTCTATTGCTATTTTATTAGCCATATTTTCCGTTATTCTAAGCCTTGGCATGGGTTGGAAGGTTTTTACTGATGCCTCTCGCCTCATGCCTCGCGCCGAAATCTAAAGGAGGTATCCGCATGTGCGGTATAGTAGGATATATTGGTAATAACGAAGCGGCTCCGGTATTGATCGACGGCTTAAAGAGGTTGGAATATCGCGGCTATGATTCTGCCGGGGTTACGATTTATGAACAAGAGAAGTTAAATACCAGAAAAATGGTGGGGCGATTGGTTAAAGTCGAAGAATCATTAAAAGCCAAGCCGATACCGGGTTCTTTAGGAATCGGCCATACGCGTTGGGCGACTCATGGCCGGCCATCCGACCGTAATGCCCACCCGCATCAGGATTGCAGTAAAAAGTTTTCCGTGGTCCATAACGGGATCATTGAGAATTATCTTTCGCTTAAAGAAGGACTACAGGAAAAAGGGCATATCTTCAATTCCGAAACTGATACCGAAGTTTTGCCGCATTTAATCGAAGAATTTTATCAAGGCGATGTGGTTGCGGCAGTCCGGCAGACGTTGACTAAAATTGAAGGCGCTTACGCGATGGTAGTAGTCTGTGAGGATTTTCCCGATCGGTTGGTGGTCGCCAGAAAATCAAGCCCGCTTATTATTGGAATCGGAAAAGGCGAAAACTATGTGGCTTCGGATATTCCGGCGATTTTGCCTTATACGCGTGAGATTTATATTCTGGAAGATGGAGAAATGGCGACGGTTACCGCGGACAAGGTGGAGGTAACCACTTTTACGGGGCAATCAGTGGCTAAAAAGCCTTATCATGTCCAATGGGATATCGAGGCCGCCGAAAAAGGCGGATATGAAGATTTTATGCTAAAAGAGATTCACGAACAGCCCAGGGCAGTGCGGGACACTTTAGCCGGGAAGATTGATCGGCATACCAAAACTGTAACCTTACCGGAAGTACATTTAACTCCGGAATTTATCAAACAGTTGAAAAAGATCCACGTGGTAGCTTGTGGGACTGCTTACCATGCCGGGTTGGTTGGGAAATATTTGATTGAAAAGTTGGTCCGGATCCCGGTTGAAGCCGATTTGGCGTCGGAGTTCCGTTACCGCGACCCATTAGTGGAAAAGGATTCTTTAACGATTATCATTTCTCAGTCCGGTGAGACCGCCGATACTTTGGCGGGGCTTAGGGAAGCAAAACGATTGGGTTCGCGGATCTTGGCAGTGACTAATGTGGTGGGCAGTTCGGTGGCGCGGGAAGCCGACGATCTGATTTTGACCCTGGCCGGGCCGGAGATCGCGGTGGCGTCGACAAAAGCGTATACCACTCAATTATTCTCCCTGTATTTATTGGCGATTTATTTAGCACAGCATAAGGGGACTATCGCGGAAGCCGATCGAGTGAAAATGGTTGACTCATTGCTCGGATTGCCGGAGCAATTGGAGAAGGTCCTGAATACCGAAGCGAAGATTAAAGACTTTGCCGAAGATTTTAAAAACTGCGAGAATATCTTCTTCATCGGCCGCGGTTTGGACTATGCGGTTTCACTGGAAGGCGCTTTGAAGTTAAAAGAGATCTCCTATATTCACGCCGAGGCCTATGCCGCCGGGGAGTTGAAACATGGCACGCTGGCGCTGATTGTGGAGGGGGTTCCGGTGTTCGCTCTAGCGACCCAGCCGGAACTTTATGAAAAGACGATCAGCAATGTTAAAGAGGTAAAGGCCAGGGACGCGACGGTAATCGCCCTAGCTAATGTAGGTGACCATGAGACTGCGAAATCTGTCGATTATGTGCTCCACATCCCGCTGACCCACCCGATGCTGACTCCGATTTTGTCGGTGGTACCGCTCCAGTTGTTCGCCTATTACGCGGCGAAAGCCAGAGGGTGCGACGTGGATAAGCCGAGAAATCTGGCGAAGTCGGTAACTGTAGAATAAAAGCTTTAGATATGAGAAAAAGCTTGGGATTAACTCCCAGGCTTTTTTAATATCAACCGGTTGAGCATCGCCGATCAATGCCAAAACTATTTTGCTTCATTTAATAAATAAGCTGACTCCTTTCCGTTCCCTTTTTATTTCTCTTCGCCGGACTCGTCCTTGCTAAGATCCCCAATTTCTCAAGTTGTTGCGGATCATCCGCCAGGGCCACTTTGGCTACGGCTCTCAAGTCGGAGATCCAATGGGCCAATTCGTCGATTTTTTTGTCCCGGGCCTGGGTGGCTGCCTGGGCTTCGCCCATCTCCTTCTTCTGTTGTTGGTTTCGGATTACTATTTGATTTAATAATTCCGACTCTTGTTGTAAACTCTCGGGGGAATAACCATATTTGGAAAGGGCGTTCAATAAATCAGCGTCATTTTGAATGTTACTGTAAAAGGACTGGGCTTGTTCGAGCCAACCGGAGAGGCTCTCCTTTCTTCTGCCGAATAACATGACCGCCTTGTCCGCCTTGGGATGATCCTGAAAAGCGATTCGGGCGATTTTAAGGGTTCTCATGTATTGCCGGTCTGCTGTTTCCCAAATATCGTTCAGTTCTGAAGTGGCGGCGATTTGGTCGCCGTATTCCTTTTTCTGGGCGTTTTGAAGGGCGACCGCTTCGTCGTAGAGCGTTTTTCCGGCCGCCAAGATTTCCCCGGTGTAGCCGTAAGCCGCTAAAGCCGCTTTGACATCCGGGTCGGCCAGGGAGTTTTCGATCATTACCTGGGCCGCTAAGAGGAATTCATCGATGCGGTTTTTTAAGTTTGCCATGAAGATCACTCCTTCGTATTTTATTTAGTAAAAGTCGAAAGTCCAAAGTCAAAAGTCAAGAAAGGAACGGCTAAAGTCTGATGGGGAGTGAGCGAGTTTGATTTTTTACTTTGAGTTCGGACTTTGACCTAAACCCAAAGGGAAGAAGAATAATATATTACTAAGGTCTCATCAAAGGGGTTGAAGGATCGGTTGCCGGATGCAAGTCATTGGTTCCTACGAGTAAGTAAGCAGTTCCTACTTGTTCGGGAATGGTTCCTACCGGGTAGGGAATGATTCCTAAGTGTCCGGCGACGGTTCCTACGAGGTAGTGATCGATTCCTATGCGGTGGGGAATGGTTCCTACGTGGTCATCATCGGTTCCTACCGGTAGGTTGACAACTCCTACGGAAAATTTTGCGGTGCCACAGTTTCGTTCCGGTTATATTCCAAAGATTTAATATTTTACAATTCTGGGTTATGACTTAATTTCCTGCAAAATGTTGGGAAAATTTTTAGAAGATGTCAAATAAGTTGGTTGATACGGGGTATTGAGTCTTTTTAAAATGTCGTCTATTGTGGCGGGAGATTTATGCCTTTTTTAAGAGAAATAGGTTTGAAATTCCCTCAAAATAAAAGAACCGCCAAGATTATCGGAGGTTCTTTTTTAGATTGGTTTTAATGATCTGCATATTTATATTGCAAAAATTCCAAGAGGATTTTTAATTCTTCATAAGCTTCCGGAGGAAGACTTTCAAAAATGGACATTTCGGATGTTGTAGAGTTAAGGTGACGGTTGTCGGTTCTTCCAAGTAAATAATCAATACTTACTTCGTAAAAATCAGCCAGTTTAACTAAGGTGTCCAAGGCGGGCAAACGTTCGCCGGACTCGTAGTTACCAATAGTTCGGCCACCGAGGTTTAAAGATTGTCCCACGTCATCTTGGGATAAGTTTCGCTCTTTTCGTAGCTTTCGTAATCGATCTTGGAACATTTTGTTCTCCATAAAATAAGTATATAAGAAGATATCTTAAAATTGTTGCTTCAATTTGTACTATTAATAATTGACATACTTCAAATTGTTCTATATATTATAAGTAATTGAATGTCATTTATTAAATTTTAGGAATTGCATAATTCATGATTTAAGCTGACTCTGTTTTCGGAAAGGGTTGATCTAGGATATTGATTAAGCTTTGGCTCACAATATTTTGATAGATACATCTGGGTTAGTCACTATATATTGTGGCTAAAGGGTTTATTAAGGTAATTATGCAATTCCTTCAATTAACTATGAAAGGTAGAAAACAATCTTCGAATGAATTCGATCGATTCCAAACTTGCTTATCTTAAAAACCAAATCGCCCTGACCCGCCAAAAGCTGAACCAGGTCTGGGCGGTAAACCAAAAGACCGATAAGGTGGTGTTGGTGGTTAGCGCGGAATTGGACGAGTTATGCAATGAATATGAACGGTTAATGAAGGGGCATTTAAGAAAGAAATAGAAAAGGAAATCAAAAAGATACAACTAATTACAAAGGGAAGATATTATCTTGGCTCAGGCTAATCATCCCAAAAATTTCTTAACCTGAAAATAATGTATTAGATAGATAAAATTTGGTAAAGCTATGGAGGACCATTTGAAAAGGAGGTCTCGCTAATGGAATCTAAAATAGCGGTAGCCATATTATTAGCGGCTTTGTTCTTAATCACCCCAACACCTCAAATTGATTCGATCACCCCGGATCACGGCTTAAACAACGGATTGGTTGAAGTAACTATTGAAGGAAAGAAATTTGACAGCGAAGCCACAGTAAAACTAGTAAAACCCGGGGAAGCTGATTTGAATGCTATTAATGTCAAGGTTGTCTCTAAAAAGCAAATCAAGTGCTCCTTTTATTTAGGGGGGCGGAGCGCGGGAAAATGGAATGTAGTCGTCACTAATACGACCCGGTTTGCTAAAAAAGCCAAGACCGCTACCTTGGTGGAAGGTTTTACTATAGAATATCCGGCTCCTACATTAATTGCGGTTGACCCAAAAACAGGACTGAACTCTGAAATATTAACGCTTAATCTTAGCGGGACTAATTTCCGGACCGGAGCTAAAGTAGAGTTGATCGCCCCGGATCAGAAGATTATTGCTTCAAAGGTTAAAGTTATTTCCGGTTCCCAGATCGCTGCAGAAGTTGATTTAACGCATTCTCTTCCGGGTAGCTACGATCTAAAATTAACAAATGATGACGGAAAGGCAGCCATGTTAACCGGGGGATTCACTATAGCGGAAAGGCAATTAGTAAAACCGTCTATCAGCGCGATTGTCCCAAATGAAGGTTATAATAACGTTATATTAGCAACGGAAATTTACGGCGAAAATTTCCATCCGGGAGCTGCCGTTAAGCTGGTAGGGACCGAGGGGGAAGAAATTCCGGGAATTGATATAATCGTTAAAAACGCGCGGGAGATTAGCTGCAGCTTTGACCTAAATCAAGAACAAGTCGGCAGTTACGATGTGGTAGTGATTAATCCCGACGGCTTCGAATCAATTTTACCATCCGGTTTGCTGATTAAAGAACCGTCGCATCCGGAATCAAAAGTGACATTAAAACCGGTATTTTTTGATTTTGACAAGTCCGAGATCCGCCCGGATCAAATGGAAACCCTCGCCGTGAATCTAAAATCGATCATTGAAAGCCCGGATTCATATCTTCTTTTAGGCGGGCATGCCGATGAGAGAGGGACCAGGGAATATAACATCGGACTATCGGAGCGGCGCGCCGAGGCCGTTAGAGCATATTTATTGGAAAAAGGGGTTGATGCGTCTAAGATCACGATCTATGCCTATGGTGAAGATTATCCATTCTTAAAAGGCCATGATGAACGATCCTGGAGTTATAACCGGCGAGTGGACTTAATAATCGCTGACGAACCGCTTTCAAAAGATGAAGGGATAGTGCTTAATCTTTTATCCGATCAAGCCGCCCAAGAGAATGCGCTGAAGTGAATCCCAGTATAGGGTTAACCCATAAATTACGACTGAAGCCCAATGGACAAAATTTCGGGTGGAGATTTGGAGGAAATCTTTTACCAAAAAAGCCCATAGGTTCAGGATTAACCCCTCCGAGAATACCGGAGAACAATCCTTTAAAGAACCTGTCAATAGCGGTCGCCTTAAGAATAAGATTAAAGGATTCTCAATTAAGATCCGAATTCAAAAAATTAGGATGAGTATCTGATTCTTTAAAAATAAAGCTATCCATTTCCCTGAAAAAGCGTTCCTGGTGTTCCGGGGCGATATAACCCAATTCGATTCCGGCAGCTTTCGCAATAAAAGGATCCAAAGTACAAAGGTCGGCCTTGGAAATATCGGTTAAAGCGGTTTTACCGAGGGAAATCGCTACTTGTTCCATCTCTTGGATACAAGCGTTCAGGTAGCGGAAGAGACTCTTGGCCCCTTTTTCTATGTCCAGGGAATCGGTGATTTTTCCGGTGTAGACTACTAAGGACGTAGGTGGTTCGAAAGGAACCGTTTCTACCATTTGTTCACTGACAAGAGCCATTATTGCCGCAGTTCCAATATAAACAGCGTTAGCCCCTAAGGCAAGGGCCTTAAGCATTTGGCCGGGGGTTACCAAACCGCCGGTCGCTATTAGACTAACATCGTGGGAGGCCCTTTTTTTGGCTAGAAATTCCGCCGCTCTAGTTACTGCGAAAACCGTCGGTAGACCGATGTCGTCTTGGAGTGTCGGCGAACCGCCATGGGTTCCTCCTTCAGCCCCGTCAAGGGTAATGAAATCAATCTCCGCTTCCAGGGCAATTTGCAGTTCTTTTTCGAGGTGGTGGGAGGCTGCGATTTTCAAGCCGACCGGTACACCGGTCTCATGTTTTAACTTACGCACTAATTGGGTGAATTCATCTTTAGTATTAACTTGCGGAAGGCGGGAATGAATGATCGCGTCTTCACCGTTTTTAAGTTCGAAGACTGCCTGATAGTCCTCACCAATGTTTTTGGCGGTTGTCCGTTGAGGAGTCGAACCTTGCGCTCCTTGGCCTAATTGGATCTCAATCGCATCAAGCAGCTTATATTTTTCGGGAGAGTTTAACCATCCGCCACGGTTAAATTGACCGATAAAAAGTTTGGCTGCTTCCCGTTCTTCTTTTAAAAGACCGGCTTCACCTGAATTGGTAGCGGTCCCAGCCATCGTTGCCGCTTTAGCCAAGGCAATTTTGGCATTTTTACTTAAAGCGCCCCCAAAGGACATGGCGGCAATCATGACCGGCATGGATACGGTTAAGGGTTTTCGAGCCCGGGGGCCAATGGTGACCGAGGTTTGGATACCGACATTTTCCGGAGTCGGAAACCTAAAGAGATGTACCGGATTGAATAACAATTTTTCCCAAGGCGAAAAGTGAAGATGACTTCCTAAAGGCCTGGGAACCGGAGTACCCTGTGCGGCGCGCATGGCAATTTCCACTAAATTAATGGGGTTTACCTTTTTAGTCGCCGGAACTAGTTCAAAGAGGTTTTCGATATATTGGTCTTTGATGATCCTCGTTAGGCCTTTTGCTACAGTTTCATGAGCGATGGCTCGTACCCAATTTTCTAATAACTTAATCATGTTCGCTACTCCCGGAAATATCCTTAAGGTTATTCTTGATTCTATCAACTGTTTGAACCATAGCTAAACACATTTGTTTGATGGACCCCAATTGCCGCGCCGCGCTTTGTTCTTCGACAGCAATGTCCATTATTTCGCGATTGTCGATCTTTGATAGTCTATTAAAATGCGCCCGTTCAGTAGTAGACAGTGTTCCGGCCATTGTTTCAATACGGTTGAGTTCCGATTGAAGATAATCTAAGGATTGTTTTAAATCATGATCCATGCTTAATCATCCCTTTATATTTTTTTTAGTTTGCCAATAGTTTTTCTTAATATTCCAAGGCGGAGAAAGATGGGTAAGCTTGGAGACCTAATACTTTGAAAGCAGGTAATGAAGGGAACATCGTTAAATGGAATAGGGTATATGCGTCGGAATGGTGGTTGGTATCTAGCCAATTATATTAATGGAATATTGTAGTGAGTGTTTATTGGATCTGCTATGCCGAGAAGACCATAGGGGTTAAGTTTCAGATTTGACGCGATGGTAAATTTCAACCCATTTATAAATTTCCTCCTTCTTATGAATCGATAATAAATAAAAAAGGTCAAGTTCAGGAAATTCATTGACATCGATTTTTTTACGGCATGCTAGTGCGTTCGCGACATGAACTGCAGTTAAAACCGAGAAATTTTTTTCCATTGATTTATTTGGATTGTGATGAAAAGCGATCGCATGGACCACCGATTCCGGAAGTCCCCAAAGATCTAACAGATAAGCGCCAACTTCGGCATGGGACGCACCCATAATTTCATACTCCGCCTGATAATGATTGCAACTTCTAAATTGGCAATGGGCTAATACTTGATTATAACGCTCCGGATCCTGAAGTAAGATTAGTTTGCCGATATCATGCAGCAAACCGGCGATTAACGCATTTTCTTCCATATCTCTGATATTCGTTTCAGCCAGAACGATTTCCCGGGCCAGCTTACCAACTAGTAAACTGTGATTGGCAAGGCCGCGAATGGAAAATTCTTTAATCCGCGGGTCTAATTCGAAAGACGAAAAAATATGAACATGAAGGACTAAGCCTTTTAAAATATCAATTCCCAATAATACCGCCGCTTGGTGAGGGTTGACAATTTTTTGGGGCAAGCTAAAAAAGGCTGAATTGACTAATTGAAGGATTTTAGCTGTCATAGTTACGTCTTGAGCGATTAAATCAGCTACTCGCTTTACCGAAACTTTTGGGGAATGCATTTCATCGACGATTTGTTGGTATAAACTAGGCAGGCTTGGTAAATGGCTAATCCCTGCCACAAACCGTTTTAACTCTTCATTATGGAGGATTTCCCGGAGTTTACAGGAACGATCGATTAAGCCTTTCAATGAAAGAGGATTGAATGGTTGGGTAATGATTTGATGGTTGGAACGGATCGCTCTTAATACCAGTTCTTGATCGGAAGGGCCAGCGATAATAACCCTTACTAATTGGGGATAGCGTACACTAACCTCTTGAAGCAATTCAATACCGTTAATTTCAGGCGTCTTTAAATCAAATACTAAAACATCATAATTACCATTGGCCAAGGAATTCCAAACATCTGCTTCAGCCTCTATAAACTGCATCTCCCATAATTCTTTCATGTTCTCCAACATGGACTGTAAATATTGAGCCTTAGCGGAGTCATTTACAAACAAGATTTTTTTGCGCATTGTGCCTCCAAGAGAATCATCTGATGTAATGTAAACACACATAATATTTATCGGTTTTTACTTTTAACTCTTTAAAGGTTTTAATTAAATCACAGCTAATCTTCAAAAGACGTTTCTCCTCCAACATCAACCATTTAAGGCAAAATGACGCCTAAATGGGCCTGCCACCGTTTTCCACAAGGATTTTACCCGGCTTAAAAGAAATTGCTAGAATAAGAAATTGCATGACAGGTAGGGGTATTTTTCCAAAACAAAAAAAACCACGGAATAAACAAAGATCATTCTAACAAATGAACTACTAGTCTTAACAATTTTTGCAGCCGACTTTTTGCCCCGCCGTGGAAAACGAGGACAAGAAGGAGCTGGGAATGTGTTACACAAGCGAAAGTTATTCTTATTAACGGCATTGGGTTCTTTATCACTGACTATTGGTACCGTATGGGCTCAGACTTATTACGTGCAACCGGGTGATTCTCTCTATAAGATCGCCGCCCGGTATGGAACATCAGTAACGGCTCTCCAAAAGAATAACGGATTGACATCCACCGCTTTATACCCGGGACAAGCCTTAAATATCGCCTCCGGAGGAGCAGCTTCGGGTTCGGGTTGGGTATATACGGTTAAATCCGGTGATACTCTTTACCTGGTTGCCAAAAGATACGGAACAACGGTTGATGCATTAAAGCGGGCCAACAACCTGTCAAGCAATTATCTGTGGGTCGGGCAACGCCTGACTATTACCAGCGGTTCTACCGCTACGGTTTCGGGTTCCAGTTACCGGGTTCAATCCGGAGATACCCTTTACCTGATTGCTAAAAAGTACGGCGTTACCGTCGATGCCTTAAAAAAGGCGAACGGTATAACCGGTTCCTATCTTTGGGTCGGACAGACCTTAAAGATTCCGACAACGTCACGGAGTAATACCGCGTCTAAC
>JBLNDC010000221.1:0-4183 GCA_050261255.1 Bacteroidota bacterium | reverse complement strand
CTATCCCTGACGAACTTGGGATTTTTATTCATAATCCTGTCAACCGGCTCTTCCAAGTTGACGCCATTCAAAATGGTTCTGCGAACATCGCCGTCCGTAACCGTGCCGAGTAACTTCGATTCACCGTCAACCACAACAAGAATCTGCATCCGATTTTCATTCAACTGTTTTATCGCGTCCCGGATCGATTTTTCGGGAGTGATCAGCGCCAACCTCATCGTTTCGACCAACTAATATCACCCTTTCGGTAGCTCACGGTATCTGATAACTCGCCCCGGGTTTCCCACCACAACCGCATTATCAGGCACATCCTTTATGATTACTGCACCTGCTCCAATCAGGACATTGTTACCGATTATCCGTCCCTGTATCACGACTGCTCCCATTCCGACATGAGTTAATTCCCCCACCGTAACTCCGCCCGCGATAGCCGTCCGCGGCGCGATATGGACGTGAGCGCCGATCCGGCAATCGTGTTCAATGATGGAACCACTGTTAATTATGGCATTAGCGCCAATTACCGTACCGGCATTAATGATACTGCCTGCCATCACCGTATCGCCGCTACCCAGCACTGCAGTTTTTGAAATGATGGCTCTTGGATGAATAGCATTGACAAACTGAAAACCAATCTCTTTTAGTCGGTCAAAAAGTTTAAACCGTAAAAAGTTGTCACCCGTACCTCCGACCGCTACGATGGCATGATGAATGCCGGATTCGTAAAACCTCGTAAGTTCTTCATCGGTTCCGATGACCGGAACTCCTAAAACCTGTTTGCCGATACTCGCCGGATCCTTATCGATCAGTCCGACAATATTTATATCGGCATTTTCTTGGAAAATCTCAATCACAACTTTGGCGTGACCGCCGGAACCCAGGATCAAGGCTTGAATCATAAAGAACTCCTTTAAAAAAAGGGAGATTAGGTCTTCGTTAATCTTCAAAATCGGTGATTTCTAGAAGTTTATCACTGGGGAGATCTTTACGGGCCTTACGTCCGATAAGATAAGGTAAGAACTTGGGAGGCAATCCGGTCCCCGGTCTTTTAAAGGTCAACATCCTTTCAGTAACGACTGTCCCAGATGTGATATCCACCGCAGCCACTATGCTTTTCCGGGCTACTGATAATGTATCCTTCTCAGAAGGAGTTGGTTGTTTCAATCCTGTTCCCAAAGCAGCTTCGGTATTACGAATCTTTTGCACCAGCAATTTCAGCTCTTGGGGTTCCATCGAAGCACGGTGATCCGGCCCCGGCAAGCTGCGATCCAGGGTAAAATGTTTCTCAATCACACATGCCCCCAAAGCTACAGCCGCGATCGGGACTTCCATCCCCACGGTATGATCGGAGTAACCAACGGGTAATTGAAACGCATCTCTCAAGGTAAGCATGGCCTTTAAGTTAACGTCGTGATATTCCGTCGGATAATTTGAGGTGCAATGTAATAGGACAATTTGTCGGTTTCCGGTATTTTGGATCGCGGCTACAGCCTCTTCAACCTCGCCCAGGCTCGCCATGCCTGTCGAGAGAATGATTGGCTTGTTTTTGGTTGCAATGTATTCCAGAAACGGCAAGTTCGTAAGATCGCCGGAGCTGATTTTATAAGCTGGGAGATTAAACTTTTCTAGCAGAGCGACGCTATCGAAGTCAAAGGGAGTGGATAAAAAAGTAATATTCCGGGTCTTGCAATGTTCAACAAGCTCCAAATGCTGTTCGTAACTCAGCTCTAACCTTTTGAGCATCGTATATTGAGATTCCCCGGAGCCGGTGGCTTCTTTTTGATAAAGGGCTTTTGGGGCAGTGGTTGTCACGAACCGATCCGCTTTGAAGGTTTGAAACTTAACCGCATCGGCGCCGGCTTCGGCGGCCAAATCAACCAATCTTTCGGCCATCTCCAGACTTCCATTATGGTTGACGCCGGCTTCGGCAATGATAAAGACAGGTGAATCAGAAGATATACATCTGTTATTAACTTGTATCATTGTAAATTTAACCTTTTCTTAAAAAGAATCATTCAATCTCTTTAATCAGAAAAAAACTTTCGGCATACGTTTTTCCCGCCGTAGCACCTCTCAAAGTCGCGAGCGCTTTAACATTTTCCTCACTTCTAGGGAAAGGATGATCTTTGATTTCACTTTGATAAATTTTAAGAATATTAATTTTCTCTGCTAGAAAGTCGGAAATATCCACAAAATAATTGGGTATGAAACCATTATCACTCGGTGCGAAATCTGTTTCAGACAAAATTTCCATCATCAAGATACGATTTATTGAAGAATACCTGAATACTTTAGTACAAGAATAAACGCTTTCAAAAACCACTCGATGGTCAGAATGGGCATCATTTCGAAAAGGCAATATCACAATGTTAGGTTGAACTTCATGAACAAACCGGGAAACCCGGTCAACAAGAAATCCTGTAGAGTATTCATCCAGTCCGGTTGGTTTTAACTCGAGATTTAAAAAACCGTCAAATCCATACGCCTTTTTTACAGACTCAATTTCTGCCTTTCTGTTTGTAACGCTCTCCCTGGGACAGCCGTATTCTTCTTTTAAATCGGTAAAATTAAGCCAGTATACCTGATCTCGCATCTGCTTATGTTTTAATATTGTTCCCCCGGCACCCAAAGTTTCATCATCCGGATGAGGAGAAACTACCAAAAGCTTCATAGATACTCTCCCTCACTTATCGATTCCTCCAACTCGTGGCGAAGAACCCGTATACAATTCTCCCCCGTTTTTACCAATATGCTATGGTCACGATATACTTCAATCACTTTCCCTGGTTCAAGATTTAAATAGGAATTCGTTTTTACTTCCTCGACTTGCCAAACCTTCACCGGGTTCCCATGATAAACAAAATGTGCACCTATATAGGGTTTCGTTAACGCCCTCACCAAATTGTAGATCGACCGAGAAGTCATTCGCCAGTCAATCTCTCCGTCTTTTTGAGTCCTTTTTCTCCAGTAATTGGCCTGTGCCGAATCTTGTTTAAACGTTTGAAAAGTCCCGCTTTTTAAAGCAGGTACAAATTCTTCTATTTGTGTGAGTGCTGTGGCTGTAATCTTCTCATATAAGCTGGCTGCATCGTCCGTGTAGTTAATTGTTATTCTTCTTTGGGATAAAATGTCACCGCTGTCCGCTCCCTCATCCATCACAAAAAAGGTGGAACCGGTTTCGTTTAATCCCAATGCCAACGCCCAAATAATTGGATGTCTTCCGCGATTTTGGGGTAACAGGGCAGGATGAAAACCAATCACACCCATTCTGGGAATCTTTAATAACTCAATTTTAATTAACTGGGACCAACCAAAGCAGAATATTATATCAGGTTGCTTACTTTGAATATAAGTTAATGTTTGTTCGTCATTGATATTTGAAACAAAATGATACTCAAGACTATGTGAGATACAAAACTCAGCCAAGTTTGAATAATCGGTATTAAAATTTGATTTTTCTTTGGTAATAACCGATACGATGTTCTCATTCATCTCAACAAGTTTTGATAAAGCTTGTTTTGAAAACTCTACTGTTCCGATAAAGATGATTCGCATCTCTTTTTAAACTCCAAGATTATAAAAGCTTTTTTTAGTATTATCAATCTTTCCAATTTGTTCTTTCAAGATATTGATAATCTTTGTTGCTGTACCGCCGTCGCCATAAGGATTTTTAACGTTTTTGCACTGAGCCCGAAACTTGGAATCCATAGCTTTGGATAATGCCGAAATGATAGTTTCTTTTTGAGGCAAACAATTAATAATACTATCGGCCTGAACTCTTCCCTTTTGACGATCCCCAATGTTTACCGTTGGTATTCCAAATGAAGGAACTTCAATAATACCGCTGGATGAGTTTCCCACCACCATACTTACGTATTGAAGAGTGGATAGGTACTTTTGCTGTCCTAGTGATGTAAAAGCAATTGCCTTTTGGGAGTTTTTATCTACATATTCCTCAATTAGCTGAATGATAGCTCTACCGTTGGTATCAGCGTTAGGTTTAGTAAAAATAACCCGTAAATCCTGAAAGTAATCAATTGCATCTAATAACGCACGGAACTGATCGGCTGCAGTATTTCTTTCCAAAGTTACTGGATGAAAAGTTACTAATATTGTTTGATCAAGTAATTTAAAATTCAGATCTTTTTCTATTTCTTCTTTTGTTAGCAACGCCGAACTTTTTATA
>JBLNDC010000220.1:0-3222 GCA_050261255.1 Bacteroidota bacterium | reverse complement strand
GCTGGGACATTTTTAAGGCGCCCTTTCGCAGTGGTTCCGCATGCCAACATTCCTTCATCAGGTTCGATAAAGCTGCAACCATGTTGTTGAAGTTTTCGAATGTTTGCGAGGTTGATTGGATTGTTATACATATTGACATTCATGGCCGGAGCAAACATTACCCTATTCCAGTTCGCAGCCGCCAAAATTGTGCTCAAAAGGTCATCAGCGATTCCGGCGGCCACTTTGCCGATAATGTTATAGCTGGCCGGCGCGATCAAGATCAGTTCCGATTCGGTTGCCAATGAAATATGGGTGACTTGGGTATGGTCTTCATCGTCAAACATATCTACATAGACTTTATTTTTAGTGAGTGTTTCCAGAGTGAGCGGAGCGATAAACTTTACCGAGTGCTTTGTCATCACTACCCGGACGTCATACCCTGCCTGCGCCAATCCGCTGGCGATCTCAGCGCCTTTATATGCGGCAATCGAACCGGTTATGCCAAGCAAAATTTTACGCTTCATTTTAATTCCCTTCCATTGAAAATAAAAAAACCAACCTGAAGACAGGTAGGTTCTAATAAACACCCTACTCCGTCTCAGTCATAACCGATCCAAGCGGATTATGTTAGAAAATTGTTCTCGCCTAATTAGTACCGTTCCTGAAGGATACGGCCCAAAGGAATTATTAGGAAAAATTTTAACACACCGGCTTACAAATAACAAGAAAAAATACTTTAAAGTCATTTTAAAGTTTTAAGGATCGAAAACCCCGGACAACATACCAATCACCGAACAAGGAAAGGAGGCTTTTCATCATTACGTATCCTTGTGGGAAACAGGCTTTAAAAGGCAGCACGACTAATTAATGCCCAATAAAAAAAGGGTTCATACTCATAATCATTTTTGCTGATGAGCGCGAACTCCTTTTTTAAAAAGTTAATACTCATTATACCTGGAAAACATGTCTTTATTTAAGGACCTCAATCGCAGCCTTAATCCTTCTAATCACCCGCTCCTTACCTAGAGCTTGCAGCATCTCGTACATTCCGGGAGTCGCGGTTTTGCCGGAGACAGCTACCCTAAGGGGCATGAAGACATCACCCATCTTTAATTCCAGTTTTTCAGGAAGCGGATGCAGGGTGGCCTCCAGTTGGGCGGCGCCAAACTCGGCGGGAATCTTCTCAATCGTCTCCAATAAGGCCTGTAACACCCGGAGCGCCGTCGGAGCGTCCGATTTCTTAGGGATCAGCAATTCCTTGACCGGGGCCGGAATATCTTCCTGCAGGAAAAAGTCGGTCCAACTGGTAATGTCCGTTAACAACTTTAATCTTTCCTGAACCATCGGCATCAACTGGACCAGATATTCGAATCGTTCTGCCGGGCAAGGATCGGGCAATATACCGTCCTTCTGCAAGAAGGGCAAGCAGCGCCCGGCCAGGTCACGTTGGTCCAAACTGCGGATATAAACACCGTTATACCAGTTGAGTTTATCGAGAGCAAAGCGAACCGGCGAAGCATTGACCCGATCCAGGCTGAACATTTTGATCGCTTCTTCCTTGGAGATCACTTCTTGATCATTTCCCGGGTTCCAACCTAACAGCAAGAGAAAATTGAACAAGGCTTCCGGCAAATAGCCTAATTCGCGGTATTCTTTGACACTGGTAGCGCCATGCCTTTTGCTCAGTTTCCCTTTACCGTCCGGGGACAAAAAGATCGAGAGATGGACAAATTGGGGATGTTCCCAACCGAAAGCCTGATATAACAGGACATGTATCGGTGTGCTGGGAAGCCATTCGTCGCCACGTAATACGTGAGTCACCTTCATAAAATGATCGTCAACCACATTGGCAAAATGATAAGTGGGATAACCATCGGATTTGATTAGGACCAAATCTTCCAAAACATTATTCTCAAATTCCAAATCGCCCCGGAGTAGATCTTTGACAACGGTTTTCCCCGTAAGGGGCGTTTTGAAGCGAATGACCCGTTTCATTCCTTCCTGGGCTTCGGGGGAACCGTCGCGGCAATGCCGGTCATAACCCACTTGTTCTTTAGACCCCTCCTGAGCTTGCCTGACCTGTTGCAACCGCTCCGGAGTACAATAACAATAATATGCTTTGCCCTCATCGATCAGTTGTTGAGCAAACCGTTGATAGAGTTCCAAACGTTCTGATTGAAAATACGGCCCGTATTCGCCGCCAACCTCCGGACCCTCGTCCCATTCCAGACCCAGCCAGCGAAGGCTATCCTTAATGTCTTCCAATGAACCGGGGACAAACCGGTTACGGTCCGTGTCCTCGATCCGAAGAATAAACCGGCCCCTGTTACCTTGGGCTAAAAGCCAATCGTAGATAGCGGTCCGGGCGCCCCCGATATGCAGATATCCGGTAGGGCTTGGAGCAAACCTGGTCCGGGGTTGGTTTAGGTTCATCGAAACTCACTCCTGTATAATTTCTAATGCCAAAAATATCAAAACTTGCACGTAATATCATAACACAACCAACTGGAATCAACAAGTAATTGGTGGCTGTGGTAAGTGTTTTTTTGTGCCCCGGTGTCTCCTAATCATAATTTAGTCAGAGACCCCGGAACATAGAGAATAAACCTCATTTCATCCTAATATTTACCCTGCAAGCAGGCCTTGATGGTTATTTAAAAAACTGGGGCTGTTTTTAACAACCCCATTATCGAAATTATTGTTTTTTTTGCCGCTGTTGTCTTTTATTCATGCCTTTTTCCGGTTGATGCTGCGGGAATTCGGTGGCGAATTCCGCTTGTTCGTTCCGTTTTACAGCATCCGTTATTTCTTTGGCATCGACTTCATTGGCAGATTTTTTATGCTTTCCCATAATCGTCCCTCCTTTGCATTTGATTTTGAGTATTATTAAATACTCTCCTTATTATCTCTCAGGACGATTAAGTAGAAACCAGCTTGCTATTACTCCAAATTTTTACATTAATGCCATCATTATTTAACTGGACATTGCAACTAAAAAAATTTATGATTAACCTTGAGGTGATGTCCCATGCTTTGTCCTATCTGTGGCCAACATAAACTGTTGCGTGCCGAGGGAAAATGGTATTGTCCCCATTGCTATCACGTTTATTACCGTCTACCGCTTTATGGCGCAGTCTAAAAAACAAACGACCGGGTCCACCGGTCGTGTTTTTTTATTATTTATTCGAAACTATTTTCCCGCTCAAAAATTAAAGTAAGAATTTTTCAAAAATTTTAATA
>JBLNDC010000219.1:0-3454 GCA_050261255.1 Bacteroidota bacterium | reverse complement strand
AACCTCTTGAACCGGATCTGGACCGGTCTAATCGGGTTTGCGTTCACCACCATAGGCCGGCGTTGCTTTGGTAAGTTATATGTCGCCGATGAAAATTGCAATCTATGCGGTGAATGTGCCCGGACCTGTCCCACCGGGACAATCCGTATTGCCGGACGGCCACGGTGGAACTACCGTTGCCAAGCTTGCCAACGTTGCATCAATCTCTGCCCCCGGACCGCCATTCAAACATCATGTATCCGGATAGCCGTAGTCATCACGGTAATGGTACTCTCTTTTATATGGGTCCATGCCCGGGTTTACGGGCCGGCAGGGCCGGTTCAAAACCCCATTTTGCAGTTGCTTATCTTTCTCAGCGGCTGGTTGGCGGGACAAATCGCCCTTTTCTACATTGCGGACAAACTTCTATTCCTCTTGGAACTCATCCCCGGAGTTCGCAAAGGACTTAATTGGAGCTATACCAAACATTTCCGGCGTTATCTGGAACCCCACTTCCATCCGGAACGGCGGGCATAAAATACCTTAACCCTACCGAAATCCGATTAAACAACGAACGTAAGGCCCACGCCTTACGTTCTTCTTTTTCCATTCTTGATTTTCAAGCATGTTTCTCAATGTATGTACCGTGAGAATTTATGAAATCCTATACTTGCATTAAGGTGTACCGATAGGCCGGGAGTACCAATTTGATACCCGGACGGTCCGGATCACACGCGCACTTACTTTATATGAGGTGATATGGATGGAGTATATTTTGCAATTGGATTCCGACAACCGACTGCCGCTGCCCCTGGATCTCATCGAACACGCGCATTTGAAAGCCGGGGCTCATTTCCAGGCCCACCTCGAAGGCAGAAAAGTCATCATTGAATATCTTCCTTTTTCCAGCCAGGAACAGGCTAAAATCATCGATCAGACCATTGATGACCTTACCCGCTGAGACAGGAATACCAATCCGGCAGGCTGCATTATTAGGTAACGTTCACGCTTTTATGCCCAGGCGGTCCCTGGTGAAATATTTGCCGGCGGAAACGTTAGTTTAAAATTGCTTACTTTAATTATTGCAACATGTTTAAAGAAGGCGAAGTTCGGGAAGTATTTTTGATTGACATCCACCTTGAGAATCTGGCCGAACCGGCCGGTTCCCCGGCCTTTAAAGTTGATGAAATAAGTTTTCCCGTCCCATTCTTGGATGAGGGGATAAGGTGTCAGACAGGTATTGACCGGTAAGGGCAGACCGGATGCCTGAATAACGATATCCATGATTGGCGCGCCTTCATGGGTTATCTTAATCTTCTCGATGTTATTCCCGTCTTTGGTAAAGCTGAACGTAGCGAGCTCCTTGGGTAATCCCCAGTTATTCCGGCCATTCCTCAAACTGGCCTCGGTTGAAACATAAATCTTGGAAACCGTATAAAGTTTTTTGCGGTGGTAGTTAAATTTACCGGGAATAAAAAGCAGCTCGCTATAAGGCCCCACATTGGAACTTTGATAATTCGCCAGCATGATACAGCCCGTACCGCCGGCATAAGCCTTCTTTTGTTCAGCGGATAAAAAACAGTTTCCGTCGATAAAGTTCGCCGGAAATTTGAATGACATGATATAGCCATCCCCTGTAAGATTCCAGGGCGCAGCAACTAATTCCGCCATATAATGCCCTCCTGTCCCGTTAAGGAATGAATTATTAGTGCGCGTGCGTACGAGTGTAGCGCACGACTTAACCGGATATTTTTCCTCACATGACCTCCGAATCATAAAATAGACTACACTCATCGTTGCAAACATCGGGTCGACATGAACCGAATGATGTTTTACTTATATTATACAATAAAATCTAATAAATATCCCATACCGATCCTAAAAATTGAAGGCTCTTTCCCCGGTAAAACGGACTTGTTGGCGGTGGTTTTGTAATCCCTGTCAGACAAGAGAGTTGACGGTTTTTCCTGAAAAATGGATTTTTTTAATGGGAGCGGCAGGAAAAAATAGATCATTCTCGAAACACTAATATATGTATTAATTTCCTCCAGATTGTCAATTAAAATTACACTGATTTGGAGGTTGGGTGACTTTGGCAAGCAATCGTTTTAGTCGCTGGCTCATTAAACGTTTTCGTAGCCATTTGTCGATCATGTTGGTACCAAACTCTTCCCACGGTAAGGTCAAAAGTTGGCCGATTCCGTTTGCCATTATTTTGGTAATTATTGCGATAATCGGTTACAATCTCTATGTCTATGTCAGTTTTACGGCGCAGATATATCAGATATACGATTACCGTCAAGAAATTGGCAGCAAAAACCATCTGATCGCTAAATTAAGCCGTGAAGCGCAACAGGTAAAACCCAGTCTTCAAAAAGGCCTGGAAATTGATAAATCCCTAATCCGGTTGAAAAAAGAAGAAACCCGTTTGAACAACACCTGGGAAAGAGTGCAACAAAAAAGCGGACGAAAAGCCCTTATCGCAAGCCGTAGCGGTTATCTCCGGGTTGACCCTTATAAAATAAAAGAATTACCGTCCACCGGCTCCACCACCTCTTTGGACCAGTTAAATCACAATCTAAAACAACTGGATCGTTTCGTCGCCGAGGAATCCAAGGCTCAAAAAGAACTACTGCAGGAACTCCTGGCTTATGAGTCGAAACTCGATCACACCCCTTCCATCTGGCCGGTAGTTTCTTATAATATTACTAGTGGTTTCGGGATGCGTGTTCATCCGGTTTATAGAACATATACCGGCCATCTCGGGGTAGATATCAAGGCTGCCATCGGCACTCCGGTCCGGGTCGCAGCCGATGGCGTGGTAAAATTCGCCGGTTGGGAATCAGGTTACGGCAATCTGATCCGGATCAATCACGGTAACGGCCTGGAGACCCGATACGGCCATAATTCACGGCTGTTAGTCCATGTCGGACAAATCGTCCATAAAGGCCAAATTATCTCCTATTCCGGCAATACCGGCATCACTACCGGCCCCCACCTCCACTACGAGGTCCGGCTTAATGGCAGACCGATTAGTCCCATGCAATTCCTGAAGTGATTAACATTATAAAACGTGATTATGCAGTTCTTTCTTTTGCACGGCACAACACCCGGTTGAATCATCCGCCAATTAAAAGAAGAATAAAAAACAGCCTTCGGTAAGATATCCGGAGACTGTTTTTTGTCTGAAAAAAGTAAATCAGGGTATGATATTGGCTTCCCTCGAGCCCCATACCCATTTGGATAATTCTTTTTCCCACAACGATTGAAGATACCCGGCGACGCTAATCTCGCCCGGTTTGATTAAAAAGAATTTAATTACACCTTGATCGTATTTTTTGACGATCTCGGCAGTGATTACTTCCTCATTCTTATAGAGTTCAACTTTGACCGGGCGATCAAGCCCCCTTTTATCCACGGTGTTGTACAATTGCTGAAACTTGTGACGCTCTTTCTCTGAAGAAGTCGGCAATTC
>JBLNDC010000218.1:0-4093 GCA_050261255.1 Bacteroidota bacterium | reverse complement strand
AAAACTTCGAAAGTCGCCACCGGTCGGTTAGCGTCCGGCCTTAAATGAATAATCTCTCCCAAAACCCCTTCTCCACACCTTTGATTCTTAATATCGTTGAGCACTTCCGGGTCTATTTCCGAAATCCGATAAGCCAGGTGAATCAGATAGCCGCCACCGAGATTGGTAATGCTATCCACCAGCCAATTAGCTTTAATTAATAGGTGGAGGGTATTAGGAGAATGAGAACTTTTCATTCCAAATCCCTCCTTTTCCAGAAAAACTCCTGGACTTATCATTCATTATATGTGGGGTGGTAAGGATTGGCGCCTAAAAATTAATAGCTCGCGCTTTTGTTATAGTATTGGCTTTCTCAATTTTCTGAATTAAACCTGACTCGATCGGCGCATCGACGCTCAAAACCATGATCGCTTTCCCGCCCGGATGTTTTCGCCCCACTTGCATCGCTCCGATATTGACTCCGCTAGCCCCAAGGATGGTTCCCACTTCACCAATTACTCCCGGCTGGTCGGTATGGTCGATGATAATCATATTGCCGGATGAGGCTATTTCAAAGTAATAGCCGTTGATCTCCACAATCCGGGCTTCGTTTTTCTCGTTGATGGTCCCCGATACCGTATATGTTTCGCCGTCAACTTTAACTTCCACCTTGATTAAGCTTGAATAGATGCTAGATTCAAGCGATTTATTCTCGTTGACCTTTAAGCCACGTTCCTTAGCAAGAAAGAGCGCGTTAACCTGGTTGACCTCCTCCGCTAAACTAGCTTGCAGCAAACCTTTGATAAAAAGCATTGATAAGTAAGATGTCTCCTGCTTGGATACTTCTCCCAGGTAACTGATGTCCACTTTTTTGATTTGTGGCGGTAAAAATTGGGCTAAAAACTTCCCTAAAGCTTCCACCAGCATGAAATACGGCTCCAAGGCGGCCCGGACCTCAGGGCGGAGAGGCGGCAAGTTGACCGCATTTTTAAATGACTCTCCTTTTAAGACCTTGATCACCTCAACCGCCACATCGACTGCTACATTTTCTTGGGCTTCCTTGGTGGAAGCTCCAAGATGCGGCGTGACTATCGTTTGCGGTAGGTCGATCAAGTTCCGGTCAGTTGGAGGTTCCGAAGTATAAACGTCAAGTGCTGCGCCGGCTACCTGTCCGTTTTGGATTGCCTCCGCTAAAGCCGCCTCATCATAGATACCGCCCCGGGCGCAGTTAACCAAGCGGACTCCTTTCTTCATTCTGGCAAACTCTTTAGCCCCAAAGAGGCCTTTGGTTTCAGGCGTAAGCGGAGTATGGACCGTAATAAAATCCGATTGAGTGATGATCGTATCTAAATCGACCATTTTAACTCCCAAAGAAGCCGCTTTCTCTTCGGTAAAAAACGGGTCATAGGCGATTACTTTCATCCCCATTACCAGCATCCGTTTGGCGACTTCGGTTCCGATCCGGCCCATTCCCACTATTCCTAAAGTCTTGCCGTTGACTTCGACTCCGGTAAAACTCTTCCGATCCCAAGCGCCGCCCTTTAACGAGGCATGCGCCTGAGGAATGTTCCGCGCTAAAGCTAAGAGCATGGCTACGCTTAATTCAGCTGTAGATATGGTATTACCGTCAGGGGCGTTCATGACGATAATCCCTTTTTTCGTCGCCGCTTCGATATCTACATTATCAACCCCGACTCCGGCTCTTCCAATTACTTTAAGATTTGAGGCTGCTTCAATAATATCCGCGGTCACCTTGGTTTGACTTCGAACTATAAGCGCGTCATAATTTTTAATCTTGGCCAGCAATTCTTCCTTGGTGTGATCGGTTTTGACTTCCACCTCAAATCCGGCTTCTTTAAAAAGATCGATACCGGCCGGAGTGATGGGGTCACTTACTAAAACACGGACCATCTTAATACACCTTCCTTTAAAATATAATAATAGTTATCATTCCGGAATAAGACATGGGACAGGCTAGGCATGAGGCGTGAGCAAAACCTATATGCACACCAACTTGCCTTTACTCCGCCTCATACCCCATGCCTCTCGCTTGATAAAAAAAGGCCTCTCGTCTGGTTTAGGGACGAAAGGCCGTGGTGCCACCCTATTTCCGGATTTATTCCGGTTCTTTATCAGCTGTATCGGGCCGACCCGGTGGGACTTACTATCAATTCTTCCCACTGCTCCGAGGGGGATTCACCGTGCCGGGCGCTGGTTTGCACCGACCACCAGCTCTCTACGGGCCAATAACGCGGTTACTCTTCCTCTTCATCGCTTTAAAGTATTTATTAAGTATTATATATTTTAAAGGAATAACTTGTCAAGATTTTGCAGCTTAATTTTATTGAAGTTCGTTGCCGTTTTCGTCGATACGCCGTATTTTCTCCTCTTCGCCGGTATTAGCGTTATAATATATTAAGAACCGATCGGAGCCTTGAGTCCCTTCAACCTCATAACAACTTACCTTATTATACATTTCATCAAGGACTTGAGCTTGTTGAATCCGTTCGATCTTCAAGTGCGGGTTGCAGTTTTTTCTAATTTGCGCCTCTGATAAGCCGGGAGCCTTTGGCTGTGCGGCGTTAGGGTCATTGAAAGTCAAGTATGAGACCGCGTCTACTCCTAAAACTTCCCCGTTATCTTGAGCGACTTGGCACTTGACTAACTCCGGATATTGTAAAACCCCATTTCTCTCCGGGACCATGGTGAGAATAGCGATATTATCGGCCTCTTCTCGGGCGACAGCCTTCATTTGAGGATATCCGATCCCTTCAAGGTAAGACTGGGCTTTGGCTTCACATTGATCCAGGTTTAGATTTTTCCTGGGAACATCACGATCGGTCAACAACCACACCAAATGCCCGCCCTTGACGCTGACGCTCAATTGACATGATTGGCCCCGTTTATCAGGATCCTCCGCAGTAATTAAATAACTTGGAAAATCACCTTTAATGGTCCTTTCATATTTAAACCTAGCGTTATCGTAATCAGGCCCCAAAAATTGCCTGCATTTACTTACCGCCTCTTTAGGGGTGATATTTCTGCCGGTGAGTCCGGTAGGTTTGGGCACGAAGTCAATATTATCCCCTTCAAACTCAATATCCGGGACACGGCGTAACCCGTCTTCCAGCATTAAAAAGGCTTTAGTGACTTTATTCTCATTTAAGGCCGGCGCGACTGCGCTCAATGTTCCCAACCGGTCTACTTCAAGCCAGCGGGCGCGTTCGTTATAAAACTGCTCTCTCATATTCTGCAAATTTTGGGTAACCGTCCGGCATTGGTCCCGAAACTTCTTGATCGTCTCCCATTGGGCGTTGCTTTGGCCCTTCCCCTTCGTTAATCGGTTTTGGGCGGTATTCAAACAAAAAGTTCCGGCAGATGCCAGTAAGTTCTTAGTCCGTGATAGATCCAGCGAAGTCAAAGGCAATTGTCCGATATCTTCCTGGCAAGCGTTGGCTTCCCGCCAACTATCGGTCATTAATTGAATGAACTGGGGGATCGAAGCGGCGACTAACGACTTGGTTAGTTGAGTCTCCAGATTATTAACATGCCCCGTTAACTCTTCAAACGCTCTTTGGTATTGATTTTCAGCGCTTATTTCCCATTGCCGCTTTGCTTGATACTGAGAATAGCCCCAACCAGCCGTACAGATGAGGGCTAAAAATAGAGTGGGAATGATCAATTTATTTTTCATGATAATCATCCTTTCATAGGACTTCCTTTAGGGAGTAATATTCCCATTTAAAGAGGATTGTTATGCATCGCAGCCGGTTACCCTTAGTTGTCCTGAGCTAATATTTCTATGGCCATTTTCAGTAATTTAGCGTCTTAATCGATTGTTTTTGGAAGTATAGTACATAATTACTTTAAAATAATACTTACTTTAGTACTACGGTAACAAGACGGTAGGATATTTCGGAGGTATACTGTGATAAAGATCTTTTTTTATAAAAAATGGCCATTTATGTCAGATTACCTGACAATTTGCAAATTTATCAACAATAATTAACCTTTTAAGGAATGAGCGGAGGAAGTAATCATGAAAAAATTACTTGTTTAAATCTTAATTATATTCGTTATTGTTAATCATCCCGCAGTTTTCGCTCACACTAAC
>JBLNDC010000217.1:0-3650 GCA_050261255.1 Bacteroidota bacterium | reverse complement strand
GATTGAGACCGACCGGAGGAAGGCCCGGGAAGACCGGATGGCGATTGAGGCGGACCGGTTAAAGATTGAAAAAGACCGGCGGCATTATGAAGAGGAATTGGCCAAGTTCAAACGGGAGAAGGAAGAACTATTACGCCAGGCCAGGCAGGAAGCCAGGGAAGTATTGCTTGAGGCCAGGCGGGAGAGTGAAAACCTCCTGCGCAAGCTGAGAGAGTCGCCCCCGGAGCAATTGGCGGGGATCGTCAATACCGCCCGGCAGAAGATTGGGGCCGAATTGGAACGTTTGGAAGCAAAAACTACGGTCCCCCAACCTGAAGGCGGCCTTAAACCAGAAGACCTAAAAGTCGGGATGCGGGTCAAGTCCCGTTCCTTAGATCAGACCGGCACGGTTTTGGAGATCGGGAATGAGGAGGCCTTGGTCCAGATGGGCATCATCAAGGCCAACTTGGCTTTTAGCGATCTGGAGCCGGTGGCCGAGGAAAAAGTGAAAAATTCTCGTCCGCTTCGTAAGTCAGGCGAAACCGGATTAGAGACGGCCCAAAAGATCTCCGCCGAGATCAGCCTGCGGGGGATGACCATTGACGAAGGTCTATACCAACTTGAAAAATATTTAGACCAGGCGATCATGGCCGGATTAAACCGGTTCCGGGTGATCCACGGCAAAGGCACCGGCGCTCTCCGCCAAGCGGTGCATCAGTATTTAAAAGGAAACCCGGTGGTCAAGTCTTTTGCCTTCGCCGAGCAGAACGAGGGCGGGCTGGGGGCGACGGTGGTGGAGCTGAAAAGATAGTAGTCAGTAGTCAGTAGTCAGGAGCCAGGAGTGCGGATTGATTTGGGAAGAGGAGATATTAAGAAAGAATATTTAGATGTAAAAGAAAACCTCAGGGAATGAAGTGCACCCCCAAAGTTAGACAGTATGGTATACTAAAATAACTTTGGGGGTGATTTTATATGCCAAAAGGGGTACCAAATCAAAAATATACTGGTGAATTTAAGCAACATGTTGTAGAAACGATGCATCGAGAAAAATTAAGCTGTCGTGAAGCAGCACAGCAATTTGGAATAGGTCATCACAGCCATGTTTCTCATTGGGAACGAATCTATCTTGAAGAAGGTCCTGAAGGACTTTACAAAGAAAGACGGGGACGTAAAAGCAAAGGACGGCCTGCTAACTTACCAAAACAAACAGAAGAGGACTTAATTGCCGAAGTTCAGCGTCTACGAGCGGAGAATGCATACCTAAAAAAATTGAGAGCCTTGGTTTTGGAAGAAGAACGCCTAAACAAAAGGCGCAAGTGATCTGGGAACTAAGGCATGAACACAAGATTTCGCTGCTTATTGAAGTATCCGGTCTACCACGCTCAACCTATTACTATTACGCAAAAAGACGAACGATAACTGATAAGTATAGTGCGATCAAAGAACAGATCACTGCAATCTACAAGGAAAACAAAGGTCGATATGGCTATCGGCGTATCACGAACGAACTTCACAATCGCGGATATATCATTAACCACAAGACTGTACAGCGACTGATGAACGAACTGGATATTATATGTCGTGTTCGGATGAAAAAATATTACTCCTATAAGGGAGAAGTCGGTAAGGTAGTTCCAGACCTTATCAAACGAGATTTTGAAGCCAATAAACCGAATCAGAAGTGGGTTACGGATGTGACAGAGTTCAGCTTATTCGGGCAAAAGCTATATCTATCACCGATATTGGATCTTTGCAGTCGTGATGTTGTCAGCTATGTTATTTCAGACCGTCCAGTACTTTCAATGGTAATGCGTATGCTGGATAAAGCATTTGCTAAGATCCCAAAAAACACAAAAATTATTCTTCACTCGGATCAAGGTTGGCAATACCAGCATAAAAGGTATAAACACACGCTCCAGGAAAAGGGTATTTCTCAGAGTATGAGCCGAAAAGGCAACTGTCTGGATAATGCTGTAATGGAAAATTTCTTCGGATTACTGAAAAGTGAACTTCTGTATTTACAGGAGTTTGACTCAATCGAACATTTTAAATTAGAGTTGAACGATTATCTCTGCTATTCACAGACAACAAGCCCTTTTGAATGCTTCATAAAAAGTTTTGTCTAACTTTTTGGGGTCATTTCAGAACCGTGGTTTTCTTTTTTTTCGTTATCCATAGACTAAAGAGCGCATCGGTCCAAAAAATCCTCAATCTGGAGGTTTAAATTTTAAATGAGCATTGGAGGTAATGAAAATATTTGACAATCGTTGGATAATTCAAATATAATATTAGGGTAACCGGTTACGCAGCTATTATCTTACTGTTAAGGAGTTAAAAATGGGTGCCACACTTGATGATATCGCCAAGAAGGTTGGTGTTTCCAAAACAACCGTCTATCGGGCTTTGAATAGCAAATCGCGAATTAGCGAGAAAACGCGGGAACTCATCTTGAAAACAGCAAAGGAACTTAAATATGTCCCTAATACGCTGGCTAGCGGTCTCCGATCGAAGCGTTCAATGGTTATCGGATTGATCTTTAGCGATTTGATTGCCGCTCATTTTTACGCCGAGATTTTTCATGGAATTGAGGATGTTGCCACCAGGAACAATTATGGAGTGATTTTTGCTTGTTCAAACGGCCGGATCGAAAAAGAAACCAAATTACTCACCTTATTTTCGGAAAGACAGGTTGATGGGATTATAGTGGCGCCTACCTGGGGGATTGATATAAATTGTTATCTGAGGTTGAAAGATCAAAGGATTCCCTTTATTTTTATCGATAAAAGCTTGGATAATATCACAACGGATATTGTCACTACCGATGATTTTACGGGAGGGATCGAAGCCACCGAATATTTAATCGGGCTGGGTCATCAAAAAATCGCCATTCTGCTAGGACCGGAATATCCTTGTTCCACCATAGAGAAGCGGATTGAAGGTTACAGGCATGCGTTAAAAAGCAATGGGCTAAAGTATGAGAAGATCATTAATTTGCATAAAAATATTCAAAATCAAAAAGAATACGGATATCTAGCAATTCAAAACTATCTTGACCAAGCGGAACATGATGCCACCGCTTTTTTTGCCATCAACGACAGTTTAGCCATTGGAGCGATTAAGGCTTTTCGGGAACGGGGATTCAAAATACCGGAGGATGTATCGATAATCGGTTATAATAACGATGAAATCGATCGGTTTTTTGATGTTCAGCTCACCACAGTCTCCCAGCCCAAATATGAAATGGGACGAAAAGCCATGGAATTATTATTGCAAAGAATCAACCATCGCAATGAAAGCGAAGCAGATGACAATTATTACTATATCAATATGAAACCGGAACTAATTATTCGTGAATCATGCGGTGAAAATCCCGGAAAAGGCATTATTTCTTAGTATTACCCGCTTGATTAGGCGATAAAGTGAAAAACTGAACCGATAATTTGTCAAAGAAAAATCAGCTTGAGTTAATAAGGGTAAATTCAATGAGATATTGACAATAAACCCGGAATAAAATATAATTGATTTATGCGTAACCGATAACGCAAATAAATGATAACGACTGATTTTTTTATTTGATATTGTTTTGTTTATATAGGCGAATAGTTTTCCTAGTAGACAATGGACTTATTGTCACCGTTTTGCGTAACCGGTTACACATATTGGCGAAAAAT
>JBLNDC010000216.1:0-3836 GCA_050261255.1 Bacteroidota bacterium | reverse complement strand
CTTTAACCATCGACCATTGATCTTGGTTTAGCATTTGCTCCCCACCTCCATGTATGCTTTGGAGATGGGTTACCTTGTTTATCATGTTTTTACCTCCTTTTTTAGGAGGTGGGTGAATTTTAATTGCCATTATTGTTGATTTTATCATTGCCAATGACATCAAGCTCCCTTTAATTTTGCACAAAAATCTTGACACTACCGCCGACGTTTTGCCGTAGCGCAGCGGAGGCAAAATGTGCCGAAGGCCGAGGAGCGCAGCGACGAAGCGGCTATGCCGTGTTGTGCAGTGGGAGCAGTAGCGGTTGGTGTAGGAGGAAATTTAATCGCCGGCGCTAAAATCGTTGATTTTGAAAGCATTACTAAATTAGCCAGTGAATTTGCAACAAAGATTAGGAAGCGCGCAACTAAGGGAGAGAATTGTTGGCGAAAGCGTGATTAATAAGGTTAAATAGGTCTGAACCAATGAAGTACCGTAAATGCGACATCTCTCCAGTTGTATGTAGTCACCACTCAAATTAGATACTTAATTCCAGAAATAAAAACGTAAAATAATCAGTGGAACTCTTGACAAATCTAAGAAACAATGTTAATTTAGAGTTAAACATACTTACGTCATGATGTTATAATTTATTTTATCATTAGGAGATTTTTATGGGTATTATAAATATTGATGCAGGTTCCAAAATTCCATTATATCTACAACTCGAAGAGATAATTAAGCAAACAATTGAAACTGGTATCTATAAAGTTGGAGATATGATTCCCAATGAGACCGAACTTCAAAAAAAATATCAAGTAAGCCGTGCAACTGTTCGGAAAGCAATAGAAGACTTAACGCTGGAAGGTTTGTTAGTAAAAAAGCAGGGTAAAGGAACGTTCGTTTGTACTCCGAAAGTTACCCAAAATTTAAATTTAATTACAAGCTTTGGCGAGACACTTTTAGCTATGGGCTATTCTCCTAAAGCAAAGGTTATTGAGATGGCGGAAATTAAAGCCCCCCAAAAAGTGGCTGAAGCCCTTGGATTGGAACCGGAAACTAAAGTAAAATATATACATCGTATTTATATAGCGAATGATGAACCGATTGCAATAATTCTAAACTATCTAGCACCCTCTGTTATTCCGGATATTTCCCTTGACGATTTATGCAAACACTCTCTTTATCATCTATTGGAAAATAAATATGGAATAATTCTTGATTCCGCTATAGAGGTTATTGAGGCCAAGAACGCCAGTGAAAGCGAAGCCAAAGAACTTAACGTCGCTAAAAATTTAGCACTGATCCAAACAGTCAGGATTACTTATTCTCCAAACGGATCCCCTATAGAGTATGTAGTAGTCAAATCTCGTGGTGATAAATATAGTTATTCAATTAGGTTAAGTGGACGTAAAAAATAATTTTTTAGATTATAACATCATAACCTTCTAATGATTATGACGTTATGATAATTTACTATAAAAAGGGAAATATTTGAAAAGGAGGAGGATGATATCATAATAATCTAGGGTAAATCCAAAAATTTTACCAAGGAGGAAGACATTAATGAAGAAAGTTATTTCCAAAGTATTTCTATTAGCATTGCTGACGGTTGTATTCGCTGTCAACTTGTCAGCCGCTCCCCGCAAGCAGGTGACAGTTACTTGGGCCACTTTGTCCGGTTTTTATACCGATTGGGCAAAAACCCTTGCAAAGCAATTCACCGATAAGACCGGGATTGATGTTAAAATCGTCGAAATGGATTTACCGACGATGTATGAGAAGGAAGTTCTCGACATTGTAGGAAAAACCGGCACCTATGACATCATTACCTGGAACATTTCATGGAAGAGCGAGTGGGCCAATGCTGGCTATATCTACCCGTTGGATAACTTCATCAAACGTGACGCAGCAGAAGTACAGATCAATGACATTGCTCCTGCTCTGTTAAGGGTTTCGGGTATGTGGAAAGGCAAAATTTATGGTCTTCCTTACTATACCTTTACCCCCGGTCAATTTTATCGGGCAGATCTTTTTGAAGATCCGAAGGAACAAGCGGCGTTCAAGGCCAAATTCGGTTATGAGCTTGGTATCCCAAAAACTTATGATCAAATGGCGGACATTGCGAAATTCTTCAGACGCAAACCCGGAGAGACCTTAAAGGGAGAAGTATTGACCAAGGATTTCTACGGTATTGGTCTGATGGCAGGTCGCTATACCCATATCTTCGATGAGATCATGACAATAGCGTGGACTATGGGTGGCGATGTCATTAAGGACGATGGTACCCCCGGCGTAACTGAAAAGCCTTTTCTTAATGCTGTAAATCTATATGTAAAAAAACTTCTGCCCTATGCTCCTCCAGGTTCGCTTAGTGGAGGATATGACTTCGTCATCGGTCAATTTAATTCTGGTCTTATCGCCATGACCGGGCCGTTGTATTTGGACCAGTGGCCTAATGCCGTAAAAGTCGAGAAAAACATCCCCGGCTCCGAGGCCGGAATCGCCGGACTCCCTGGTGGTGGTAAGACATGGGCAGGTGCTTTCACTCTTGGCATCGCTAAATCGACCAAGAATCCTGAACAGGCTTGGCAGTTCCTGAAATGGATTACCGGACCGGCAGCCCAGCGGATGTTTGCCGAGGGTGGCGGAAGCACGACGAGAATGAGCATTTTGAAGGATAAGGCCTTCTATACGAGCCGGCGTGAGCAGGTGGGGCACTTCCCAGTACTGTTAAACATTCTTGAGGATTCGGCCAAAAATTGGTATACCAATTACATACATATTACACAAGCGGCCAAGATTTATGAAGAAGCTCCTGCTTGGCTTTCCGCCGCGGCAAGCGGCGAGATGACTCCCGAAGCCGCGATGGCAGGCTTCGCGAAGGCCATTAACCAACTCACCGGAGGGAAAGCGACCATCTACAATCAAGGCTTTCCGAAACCGAAGGCTTCCAACAAGCCTTACATCTTTGACCCGAGTATACAGGTACGCAAGCAAAAGTAACAAGTATATCGGAGGTGAGTGGAAAGAGCGCGCCTCTTTCCACTTATCTTCAAATTATAGAGTGGAGCGAGCATCCCATGAAACAAAGAGATCATTCAATCAATGATAGATTCCAGGAGTATTCGAAAAAGAAAAAAATAATGTCGGATGGCGCTTATGGCACGCTGTTGGTTGCTCCCGCGCTGATCATCTTGCTCTTTTTTGGATTATTTCCCCTGTTTTATGCCATCAATCTTTCATTGAGACATGTGGATTTGACGTCGGGTCTGACGGGATGGCCATTCGTAGGTTTGGATAACTTTAGGAACGCATTGAATAACAATGTTTTTTTTGAAGCCTCTGCACGGACTGGTTTTTTTGCACTTGTGTCGGTCAGCATTCAAATGATTCTGGGGATTTCTTTGGCTTTCTTGATCTATCGATTGAAGTGGTTGAAAGGCATCATTCGGGCGCTTTTCCTTTTACCGCTGGCCTCGGCTCCCGCTGCTGTTGGTATGATCTGGCGGTATTTATATGATTCGGATTTCGGCGTTTACAATGAGGCGCTCAAGGCCATCGGACTCCAACCGCTCAATTGGTTGGGTAACAGCAATGTGGCCTTGTTCAGCATCATAATCTTTGATGTCTGGCAATGGACACCGTTTATTTTACTGATTACCCTGGCGGGACTTCAATCCTTACCGAAGGAGCCCTTTGAGGCAGCCGAGCTAGACGGGGCTTCCACCTTCAGAGTCTTACGCCGGCTGACTTTCCCCATGCTGGCACCGGTCCTTACTTTTATCTTTATTTTACGCTCAATTGATGCGGCGCGTTTATATGATCCCATCGCCACGACGACACGCGGCGGCCCCGG
>JBLNDC010000215.1:0-4657 GCA_050261255.1 Bacteroidota bacterium | reverse complement strand
GGAGATGCCTTTTATCCGTTCCCAAAACATCACTGGAACAATTTATTTCGATCGGAATATGAATGGTGAGCAAGATCCTAATGAAGCTGAGTTGTCAGGAATTCCAATCCGCCTGATAAATAAAGATCAAAAAGCAGAATTGCAAACTTATACCAACCAAGATGGGCAATTTATCTTTTATCAACTTGCTCCCGGCTTATACCAGTTTGGCTTCGATGATAATTTGCTTCCCGACAATATGCAAGCCCCCGGCGACATAGGGGCAATTACGGTTGACTCAGGCAATTTAGATGAATTTTCTCCGATTAAAATCGGTTTAATACCTTTTGAGCGCCCTATCAATATTGTTAAAGAAGAAACCAAACTATTACTTAGCTTGGACCAGGAATTAGTCAAACCCGGCGCCATTCTGGAATTGACCATCGAATCCGTCTTGACTTTGAAAAGTCTGGAACTTATCTTACCCACCGGAGAAACCATACAGCTTGAAACCGCCTCCAATCATATTTGGAAATATCGTTGGCAGGTACCGCAAAATATTCCATCCGGCCAAGTAAAGGTCAGATGCATCGGTAATGATCTGGAGGGTATGACTCATCAAGAAGAAGCGTTGTTGGTGATTATTCCGTAATCAATAAAATACCCTCTAGCGGTTAGAGGGCATTAATAAGGAGGAATTCTGGGTTTATCATTCATTAAACAGTAATTGATAACCAAGATTAATTCCCTTAGCGAAATGTTTATTGACTTTCAGATAGAAACGATAACAATTCCAATTTGATCGTTCTCCCGTGAAAAGCATCGTCTCTCCGGTTCCGACATCCAAACTATGCCATACCCGATTGTCCTTTGACCATTCCACCCCGGCACATTCACCGAAAGGGACTGCTACAAAACGCCATTTTCGATCGGAATTGCTTAAGACAACCACATCGATGGTTTGAATCAGATCTTCGCTGTTAGTGATTACCGCTTTATTTTCTAAATGATACCTACCGATCTCTGCGATTCCGATCGCTACTTCATGGGATGTTCCGGCATACACCCCACAACTAAAGCCGACTAAAATGACTAAGGTTATGATCCAAAAAAATTTTTTCTCAAACAACATAACCCTCACACCTTCGCGTGGGGGCCGCTAAAAACAAAACAACCCATTTTCGGCGGCCCGGCCATCATAGCTTTCGCTTTAGATCCGTGACTTTGCGTCTCCGGTTTTCACCGGATTTGCCATTATCGAATAAGTTGTCGAAAAATACTCTTTCCAAAAAATTATAACATTTTATTTAAATATTAGCAACTAAAATTAGTAATATTTGTCGCGATAGTTTCAGAAATAATCTACCCATGCTACAATTTTTCTTGATTAATTTTTTATTTCCAAAGTTGACTGGACCGCTTTTAGGTTTCTCTCTCCGAAATCGGCAATTGCCAAACCGATATAAAACCCAGGCTTCAAATTAAGATTATGATCCCCTAATTCAAATTCGCGAGTGTAATCTGGAAGAACATAGCCTTCCCGAAATGGTATTTGTCCAATGGTTTTACCCTGGCTGTCTTTCAATTCCAACTTGCCTTTAAATCTTAACATTGAAGCCCCGCTATTCTTGATCCGCAAGGACGCTTCCACTTTCTTAAGTTCCTGATTCCAATTTAACCTTAGCCTTTCGATTTTTCCAATGCCTGGAGGTGAGCCGTTAATATCAATCCTGATGATATAAGCGACTCTGCCGGCCATCATCACTTGAAATTGGCCCTGTTCGCTACCGGAAATCGGATTGGTCTCAGCCATCAAGGTAGCCCAATAGCTGCCAGACACGTTTTGAGGGACTTTGATGGTATATTCAATCTTTTGGCCGCGCTTAGGCGGAAGGTTGAAATTCCGTGGAAAAAAAGAAATCCATGAGGAAGCAGAACGCCTTACGGTCCCCATGGGGAGAAATTGATAATTTCCTTGGGTCGATAAAGACCAATCCATCGGATATATTTTGACCTGGATCGACTCTTTTTCGGAGCCGAAGATATACATCTCCCCTTGATACTGCTCACCAGAATTGATTTTAAGATTAATATCGGGTGGGCTGATACCAAGGTCTAACGCTAGAGCCGGGGTTAATATTAAAAAATATAATAATAATATACATACCCTAAAAGCTTTAGCTTTCAAATTACTGATCCCTTTTCTTAAGAATTAACTACCGCCGTATATGTAATCGTAGTAGTATAATTGCCGGCTGCTTCGGTTTCAGGAAGTTCTTCCAACCTGAATAAAACTGAATAATCATTACTTTGGACACTGGAGAAATTGATCAATTCCACCGGAGTGGTGGCTAAAGGCAAATAAGAAGCGCCGTTGGCGTCAATCCTAGCTTTGAGTCTGCTAACCGGAAATGTTGCCGAAAAATCATTGGAAGCCGAAGCCAAAATCTTACAACCGTTGCTATTATTAGTCCTGACTGCGATTTGAACCGTGCTGTTCAAATCCTTGTTTGCGTATCCATTGACGAAATCATTCTCGAAAATCTTAACTGAGGCCGAACCGGTTACCGTCACCCGGGCAAAAGAATCGATGGTTACGGTTACGGTGTGGGAATCAGCCGCCAGACCAAGGCTACCGATGCTGAGAACTAAGATTAAGGCCATACTCCAAATTACTTTTTTCATTGTAAAAATCCTCCCTAAAACTATTTCCATTGCAAAATTAAAAACCGGCGAGAAAAATAACGCCGGTTTCACTACTAACTCCATTAGGTTCAAGTGACCATATACAAACCCAACTTCATTGTTTCGAATATTCAGTTGATGTGTTTATTTTATTGTAACAACATTGATTTGTCAAGCTACTTTTGTTATTCTAGTCAATTTTAAGTGGATATCTACATTAAATCTAATTTAATCGCTCATAATTTAATTCCATTTTATTTCCATTCATTAATCGTGACTTTCTTTCATAAAAATGCAAATTCAACTCCTAACCATAATTCTAACATCTTTCTTTTAATTGAAAGTAAATCTTCATAACCTTATTAAAACTATTATCGATTATACTTTTTACAATTATCGGTTACTGATAGTAAAATCCAAATTAATCGCCCAGATTGCCGGACGAATACTACGAAACGTGAAAAAGGCGATTTTTTTCCCGTCCGCGTTCCAACTTAATGAGCCTCCCACCAAACCAACTTTGTTAGTCACGTATAGGATCTCTCCCGAGACTAAATCTTTGATATAAAGACTACCCCGGTCGTATCTACCGTTGCCTTCTTTTACCGGGACCCGGCTGGATATAAAAGCTAGTTTGGTCCCGTCAGGGGAAAGTGCCGGGGTCCGGTTGTCATATTGGTCGGCAATGACTGGTTCTTTCGAATCGGTATTCGGGTTGTAAGACCAAATTTCTCCTTTACCGAAATCCATTACTTGATAAACCTCTCCGGATACTTTTACCTCTCTCGGAGTCGGCCTGAGTTTGGTATAGTAAATTTTCCCGTCCCGCCCCCACCACGGTGAGTATATCAATTCCCCGCCTTCGCCGGCTACTGTTTTAGTTTTCCCATCGTCAAAGTTGACGATGAGCAATTGCGATTGAAACGGTCCTTGACCCCGGCTAAAAACTAATTGGGTCCCGTCAGGAGACCAAAAAGGATCCCGATCTTCCGGTCCTTGGGTGAGTTGTCTTCCCGCCCCTCCAGAGATTTCTTTAACCCAGATAGCCGAATTGGTTGAATTCAATTTACCGAAGTTACGCCTGGTAATGGCGATCTGGGTTCCATCCGGTGACCACCGCGGCGAATAATCCATCAAGTCATCGGTATCGGTTAATTGTACCGGTTTCTTTGACTGTTCCAAACCCCAATACCAAATCTTCATTTTGGTCGCGTCTTTTCCTTGCTCTTTTCCGGCAAAGACCAAGGATTTCCCATCAGGAGACCAGTCGCTAGCCCAAACGTCATAACTCTCCGGCAAAAGCCTAGTTTCAGTCCCGGCCAGGTTCTTGGCATAGGCTTGTACCGAAATAATGGGACTAGCCCCGTCCGCCAGCGCTAATCCGGGAATAACACTAATGATCATCAATAAACAAACGGCAATGAACTTTTTCATCTTCATCCCGACCTATATTTTTCTATAAACTCATTTCGACCTCGGGCAAACATTTCCTTGTCGATTTAATTTAGGAAGATCTGGAAAGCTATTCAACGCCGACTATTTTGATTTCCGGGGTTAAATCTACACCGTTCTTGGCTTTAATGACCTTTTGGATGTGGGCGATTAGTGAAAGCACATCCTGAGCGGTAGCCCCTCCGGTATTTACAATGAACCCTGCATGCTTAGGCGAGACTTGGGCGCCTCCAATCCTAAAACCCTTTAGTCCGGCCTCCTCAATTAACGGCCCCACATAATATCCTTTCGGGCGCCGAAAGACACTGCCGGCGCTGGGCATCTCCAACGGTTGTTTGCTTTCCCGTAGACAAGTATATTCATTTACCCTATTGCGGACAAGATCCGCCTGCTCCCGGTTTAAGGAAAATTCGACTCTGGCAATAACTTCATCAGTTTCTCTCTGGAAACGGCTACTACGGTAGGCAAAGTTTAAATCGGCCTTCTCAAACCAAAAGGTCCCTTCCCCGGCCCGGACGGCTTGGACCTTAGTCACTACCTG
>JBLNDC010000214.1:0-9386 GCA_050261255.1 Bacteroidota bacterium | reverse complement strand
AACCGTATCAACTCGGAGTACTTTACCCCGTTCTTTTAAATCTCCTTTAGGTAAGGGGGCGCACATACCCTGTAAAAACGCACCGTCTTCAACAATTAAAGTAAGCATTTTCGAATCGCCGATCACCTTTGCCGTTGGAGCTAATTCCATCTTACCACGGGACTCAATTGTACCTTTTATTTCTCCGGCGATAATCACATTCTTAGCGACTACGTTTCCTACTACGATCCCACCCTCGCCGATTATCAAATCGCCACCAATGTGTAGTTCTCCTTCAAAATAACCATCAATCCGGACTGAACCGGCGGGGGCTTCCAGATTACCTTTGAAGCTGGATTCTTTGCCGATTACCGTATCAACTTTTCTAGTGTTGGTGTTTGTTACCTCTTTACCTTTGGAAATCATGTTGACCCTCCCTCTAATTCTTTAAGAACATTATTGGATTTACCGGAACATTGTTGATTCTGACTTCGTAATGCAAATGAGGCCCGGTGCTAACTCCGCTGTTACCGGAGATACAAACTTTCTGTCCCTTTTTTACCTTTTGTCCTTTGGTCACTAATAATTTCGAATTATGAGCGTATAATGTTTTATAACCATATCCATGACTAACAATGACTACATAGCCATAACCACCCTGATAGCCGGAGAACTCTACCACCCCGTCTGCAGCTGCTTTAACCGATGTATATCGAGCTTTTAAATCTACCCCGGTGTGGGTGATATAACGTTTATGTACCGGATGAAAGCGTGTCCCAAACCTTGAGATTATATAGGATGATACCGGCCAAATGGAAGGAGTATGGTCTAATTTTGTTTCATAAGCGATAAAATCATTTAGTAATTCGCGTTGCAAATCTTTCTCGTTTTTAATAAATTCATCAATTTGAGCTAAATTATTTTGTAACTCCATTAATTCGGTTTTTACTCCCGGTGAATTGAGTTCGACCGAATTGATCGTATATGGTCTGGGGCGATAAACCACGCCCCGGCTGGTAGTGGAAGCGACTCTTCCGCCTTTTTGTTGGATTGCCTTCCAGGAACTCAAGAGTTTTTCCCGTTCTACCTTAAGTCTGCTTAGTTCGGCAGCGATTTGATAACTTCGCTTTAAGGTTGGTTGGACTTCCCGTTGTTCTTTTTCTAACTTTGAAATCCTAGAATTTTTTACTCTAATCTCATAGCGATATTTTTGGATTTGCCATATTTGAGTGGTATATCCCACAAAGATGTAAATATTAAAAACAACGATTCCAAAGATTAAAAGGGCTGCAGAAAATGGAATTGCGACACTTCGGACCGCCCCCGGAGAATTCGGGACGACTAAAAAGGTAAAACCCTTCCCACATTTTTGTTTTATGTACTTTTTAATCTTGTTCACGGGGGGAGACACCTCCAGAAACTAAAGAAAACCTATGTTTAGCGTCTCAGTTGATTTTTAGAGTAATTTAAGTTATTCGCCGATAATTGTCATTTTCCTGCCAATTTTCTAAAATCAATTTTTTATTTATTTTTCTTACCCATCGCTGTCGTAATGGCCTCTTTTTCTTCATCGGTAAGGGGATATATGGACTGCCCTCGTTCAACCGGCTTGCAATACACTCGTGATTCTTCCCTACCGAAGAGGCTACTCAAGACTACACCGTCACCTACTGCATCCAAAAGCGCTAAGGCAAAACTCTGATCACTACCCGTATTTTGGAAGGCTTTGAACCGAATCAATGCCCAATTTTGGAGGTGCATCTCCTCGCGGACCTGGTTGCCGGCTACACGTTCCTCCAATTTATTCAAATCATCGCTCAACAAATGAGATTTTTCAGATAAGTTAATCAAGACCGATTCCAAGTCTCGGTCTTCGTTTCCTTTAAAAAGATATCTATATCTTTCCAGCCTTTTATGAGTAGCTACAAAAAGAATCAGAACTTCTAAAGTTAAAACAAAATTGATAATTAATAATAGCCACAAATTATTTTGACACCATTGATTAATTGCCGCCAAATCCATTTGGGCACTCCCTTTCGAACAAAACTAAAGCCTTGATCATTACCGAAAATGTATATAGCGATGGTTTTTGAAACACTTATATATAATTCACCGTAAATTAACAGCTTCCTTCATGAAAAAACATTTTTCTAAACTGGAATTTTGCTTCATCGTAGACGTCCTTTAAAGGCCGGTTTAAAATTTGAGCGGCTTGTAAACAGTCCTCATATTCAGGCGCGTAATTTATAATTTCCCCATTTTTTAGGGCTGTTTTAATCTTAATTCGGCAGCCTTTCAAATCGACCGTTTGATATTCCCGAGCCAGACAAAGCCGTTCGACTTGATACTTCCGAATCCCCAAAGTTGAAGTTTGGGTAAACAATAAGTCTTCGATCCGTGATACATTCTCCGGTGGAACGATTACTGAAACTAAAATTCCCGGCCGCCCTTTTTTCATATAGATTGAAGTAAAATAAAAATCAAGGGCGCCGTTTTTTAATAACGCTTCACCTAAAAATCCATATAATTCCGGATTGAGGTCATCGATGTTTGTTTCTAAAACTACTTGGTGATCTTTCTGCCCTATCTGATCAGCTTTGCCCAAAATAATCCGGTGTATATTTGCAATCGGTCGTTCGCTGGTTCCCGCCCCGTAACCAATTCGTTCCAAGGTCATTTTAGGCATTAAATCGGAAACTTTTGCAAAAGTTTTTAAAATTGCCGCCCCTGTAGGGGTGGTCCATTCTCCCTCATATTCGCCTGTAAAAATAGTAAAGTTTTTTAATAATTCTAATGTAGCAGGAGCCGGGACAGGAATCATTCCATGGGCGCATTTAACGGTTCCGAATCCCATCCTGATCGGTGAGACCATTATTTGATCAATCTTAAAGTAATCTATTCCGAGGCAAGCTCCTACTATATCGATTATTGCGTCCGCTGCTCCAACTTCATGAAAATGAATATCATGAATCGAAACGCCATGGATTTTTGCTTCAGCTTCCGCCAAATGCTCAAAACAACGAACCGCGTTGTCGGTAACTTTTTGAGAATAACCGGCTTTCATAATAATATCGATAATTTGTGATAAATTTCGATGTTGATGCTCATGGACTAGATTAGTCTCAAACCAGGTAGCAGCTATTCCTTTTTTAGAAACCTTTTCGATTTTAAATTCAGGAATTGGTAAAGGCAATTTACCAATCTCTGTTTTAAATCTTTCAAAAGGATAACCCAGATCAATTAATGCCCCGAGAAACATATTGCCGCTTATTCCCGCGTTACAATCCAAGTAAGCGACGCTCATTCTGATTCCCCCAATAAATTAATGCGGTGCGCCATCACCCCGGCCCCGAAACCGTTATCGATATTAACTACGGCTATCCCGCTAGCGCAAGAGTTCAACATGGCCAGCAACGGAGTTAAACCCTTAAAGTTAGCGCCATAACCTATACTGGTTGGAACGGCAATGATCGGTTTGTCAACCAACCCTCCCACCACACTGGCTAAGGCTCCCTCCATACCGGCAGCAACAATCAAAACCCGGCAATCATTAATTATTTTTTGTTGATCAAATAAACGGTGAATTCCAGCTACTCCAACATCGTAAATTCGTTTAACATCGCTACCTAAAATTTCAGCTGTAATTGCAGCCTCTTCGGCGACCTTAAGGTCAGCCGTTCCCGCGGAAATTACACCGACTTTTCCCGAAGTCTTGGTACGATTACGCCAAAGAGCTATGATTTTCGGATGTTCAAAATATAAGACATCAGGAAGTTTCGCTTTTACCTTTAGATAAAGGTTCCGGTTTGCCCGAGTCGCCATTACATTCTGAGATTCCTCTGCCAGCACTTGAAAGATTTTAACAACCTGTTCCGGAGTTTTTCCCGGACAATAGATGACTTCGGCATTCCCATTTCTTAAAGAACGTTGGGAATCAACTTTGGCGAAGCCTAAATCTTGATACGGGAAACCGGTCATTTTTTCCATAGCCTCGTTAGGAGACATTTCTCCATTGGCTACAGAGGTTAACCATGATCTAAGTAAATCCTTGTCCATCTGTCGCTCCATTACACTTTCTTTTGTTTCACGTGAAACAGACAAAAAAAGGCCTTTTTAAGACCTTTTATTCTTGAATTAATCTTTCACAAAGTCTTTCAAAGTCTTCATCCGAATAATAATTTATCTCTATCTTCCCACCAACCTTTTCTGGTTTAATAACCACCTTAGTCCCTAAGGAGAGTTGAAGTTCTTCTTCTAATTGAAGTAAATTGGGGTCGCGATTAATTTTACCTTCTTGTTTTTTGTTTGGTTTTTTTGTTTCACGTGAAACGTTGGTTGGGTCGATTATCTGTCTAACCATTTCTTCCGTTTGCCTAACGGTAAGCTGATCGTTTTGGATGGTTTGCCAAAACCGGAGTTGTTCCTCAGCGGTTCTTAAGCTTAATAAGGGACGTGCGTGGCCCATAGTAAGGGTCCCTTTGGCAAGATCAGACTGGATTTCCAAAGGTAAATTCAGTAACCGGAGAGTATTGGCAATGGCCGGTCGGCTACGCCCAACTCGCTTGGCGATCTCGTCCTGGGTTATTTTAAACTCTTCCATCAAACGGCGGTAAGCCTCGGCTTCCTCAATTGGGTTTAAATCTTCACGTTGTAAGTTTTCGACCAGGGCAACTTCCATCATTACTTGGTCGGTCATTTCCCTGATGACGATGGGCACTTCGGTTAAACCTACTAATTTAGAGGCTCTTAATCTGCGCTCGCCGGCTATTAATTGATACTTACCTTGATACTCTCTTACTAACAAAGGTTGAATAATGCCGTGAATACGGATTGATTCTGCCAGTTCATTGAGTTTTTCATCGGAGAATTCTTTACGAGGCTGATATGGGTTGGGCACTATCAAATTGATGTCGACTACTTGTTGAGCGTCAAGATTTTCTTCCTCAAGCTCGGGAATTAAAGCGCCTAAACCCTTTCCAAGGCCTCGATTTTTATTCATTGGCCATCACTTCCTTTGCCAATTCAATATAAGCTTCAGCGCCTTTTGATTTTTCATCATATAAGGTTATGGGTAAGCCGAAACTAGGAGCTTCACTGAGGCGGATGTTCCTTGGAATAATCGTCCGATAGACTTTGTCTTGAAAATAGCGCCGTACTTCTTCGGTCACTTGCGAAGACAAATTGGTACGGTTATCATACATGGTTAAGATAACGCCCTCTATTTGTAAGTCGGGATTAGAGTATTTTTGAACTAATTGAATCGTTTTCATTAATTGGCTGAGGCCTTCCAATGCATAATATTCGCATTGAATCGGAACGATAATTGAATCCGAGGCTGCTAATGAATTGATTGTTAAATTGCCGAGCGATGGCGGGCAGTCAATTAAAATGTAATCATAATCTTTTTTGACAGGTTCGATGGCTCTTTTCAGTCTTTGGTCGCGAGCCATCATTCCTACCAGTTCGGCTTCGGCGCCTGCCAATCTAATTGTTGCCGGGGCCATTTTCAAATTTTCTACTTGAGTTTGAATCACAACCTCCTCAAGGGGCACTTCATTAATAAGCACGTCATAAATACACTTCTTAATCTCGCCCTTTTTCAACCCAATCCCGCTGGTTGAATTGCCCTGCGGATCATGGTCAATCACTAACACCTTACGTTTGTTCTGAGCCAAACAGGTTCCTAAGTTCACAGCAGTAGTAGTTTTTCCGACGCCGCCTTTTTGATTGGCGATTGCAATAACTTTTCCCATATTTAAACCTTCCTCCCTCCAACCCCGTATGGTTTCATAGTTGGGATGACTCCGAAGCGTTTCCAGCTCGGTGTTCAATAATTCATATGCTCTTTGTCGTAATGTTTCCAATGATTTTTTGGACGAGCGTTTCACCATTGTTCACCTGTTTCCTTCGGACTATTTTGATCTTGTTCTAGATGAAGCAGAATCTTCCTTCTTAAAACCTGAAACTTTCTCAATCAATTAATAATTAGTAATCATCGTCCGGCTAGTCTAGACACTTGAAAAAACAAAATAAAGGACAATGTGTTATTAAAACACTTCTGGCTCATGCGTTGTGTCTGTTGCCCCTATGTAAGCTGTTATCCTGATAAATTTATAATGGCTTTTTTTGAGGGACGCCGGGTTTGCGGGGATATGCGGATGGTGTGGGTTGCGTCTTCCGATAAATGATTAAAACTCTGGACCCATAGTTGCACGGGAGCGTAAAAGATTTTACGCCACTAATTTCAGCGCCTAAAGTTTTGACTGCTAATTCCCCTTTAACAATCTCATTTTCTCCTTCTTTACCTTTATAAAAAATAGCGAAGCCATGTATTTTGATGAATGGTAGCGCCAGTTCCGCGAGAATATTCAGGGGAGCTACCGCACGGGCGATAGCCAAATCATATTGTTCGCGATGGTCGCTCTGCTTAGCCGTTTCTTCCGCTCTTCCCCAAATGGGGAAGAGATTTGTCAATTGTAATTGACGGGCAGCTGCAATTTGAAAATTAATCTTTTTTTGAGTGGCTTCCAACGATACCACTTTTTTCTGGGGATTACAGATAGCCAACGGAATACTCGGAAGTCCTCCCCCACTGCCGACATCAATAAAGTTAGAGGCTGATTCGAATTCCGGAAGGGTCATGATTAATAAGGAATCGTAGATGTGTTTCACCAATGCCTCGTTAAAGTCGGTGATCGCGGTGAGGTTGGTGGTTTGATTGGCTTCCAAGAGTATCCGGATATACTCAATAACCCGATTTAGCTGGTAGTCGGTAATCGAGAGAGTTATTTCTTTTAATAAAATTGAGAGATCAAGTTGGTTACTCATAGCCGCTCCTTTTATTTTCTAGGTAAAACAATAATGCGGTTAGGTCTGCCGGGTTGATCCCACTAATCCGGGAGGCTTGACCCAAAGTACTGGGGCGGAATTTAATCAATTTTTCCCGGGCCTCGTTAGCGAGATTGGTTACTAAATTATAATCCATAGTCTCCGGGATCTTTTTAGCTTCCATATTTAGCAGTCTCTTTGCTTGCTCTTTTTCCTTCTCTAAATAGCCCTGATACTTGTAACGGGTGCTGATTTCAGCGGCGTCTCCTTGAAGGAAATCTAGCTCTGGGGCTAATTTTTTTAAAAAATCAGGCTGGATTTCAGGACGTTTTAGAAGTTCGGCTAAACTAAACTTATTCTTAGGGGGAGTTAGGCCTTCCTCAGCGAAGGTTTGCCGCACTTTAGCGTCTGGATTGAGGATGGTTGTTTCAAATTGTTCCTGAAGGCGGCTGATCCGATAATATTTTGTTTTAAAAGTTTGGCTTTCCGATTGATTGATTAGGCCAACTTGGATGCCATATGGGGTAAGTCTTTCATCTGCATTGTCCGACCTTAAGGTTAACCGGAATTCGGCCCTTGAGGTTAAAAGCCTGTATGGTTCTTGATTTTCTTTAGTGACTAAATCATCAATCAACACTCCGAGATACGCTTCGGATCGTTTCAAAACCAGCTGCGCTTTTCCTTGCAATTTAAGAGCGGCGTTGATTCCTGCCATTAACCCTTGGGCTGCGGCTTCCTCATAACCTGAACTACCGTTAATTTGCCCGGCTGCATAAAGTCCGGGGACTTTTTTCGTTTCCAAAGTTAGCTTTAGCTGATCACCGGGTAGGTAGTCGTATTCAATGGCGTAACCGGGGCGGACAATCTCCAAGTTCTCTAGTCCTGGGATCGTTCGTAAAAAAAGTTCTTGGACCGGTTCCGGGAGGCTGGTCGAGAGGCCGGCTAAATACATTTCATCCGTATTCGCGCCTTCCGGTTCGATAAATACTTGATGCCTTTCTTTGTCGGGAAATTGAATTAATTTCCCTTCAATGGAAGGACAATACCTGGGGCCGACGCCGGTAATCTGGCCGCTAAATAAGGCAGCCTCTCCTAAATGTTCTTTGATGATGCGGTGGGTTTCCGATTGGGTATAAGTCAACCAACATAAATGTTCCGGCCGGACCTGCCAAGGTTCCCAGAACGAAAAACCATGCTCCGTATAACCTCCCGGTTGGGGTATCATTTTATTAAAATCTAATGACCGTCGGCGTACTCGAGCGGGAGTGCCTGTCTTAAACCTGCGTAATTCCAGCCCCAATTTGGTTAAGGATTGGGATAATCCCACTGCCGGAAGATACCCCATTGGTCCGGAGTCATAATTTAATTTACCAATGAAAATTTTGCCCCGTAAAAAAGTGCCGGTTGCCACGACAACTGCTTTGGAGTTAAATTCTAAACCGGTACGAGTCCGGACTCCATTAGCATTGCCCTGAGAGTCAATTAGGATCTCATCAACTTCTGCCTGACGGATGGTAAGATTGGGTTGTCTCTCTAATTCGGATAACATTTCCCGTTGATATACGGATTTATCTGCTTGAGCCCTTAAAGCCCAAACAGCAGGCCCTTTTTGGGTATTCAACAAGCGCATTTGAAGATAGGTCCGGTCAATCACCCTTCCCATCGCCCCGCCTAAAGCGTCAATTTCACGAACCAAATGGCCTTTGGCAGGGCCTCCGATGGAGGGATTACAAGGCATCATAGCGATATTATTATAATTCAAAGTAAATAACAAGGTTTTTAAACCCATTTTGGCGGCGGCTAACGCTGCCTCACAACCGGCATGGCCGGCGCCGACCACGATGATTTCATACTGCTCTTTCATAACCTGCCTCAGGATCTCCTTTAGTTGGATTCAAGTATAGTAATAAAGCCGTTCGGTCAGCCGAGTCCAAATTGGGAATCCGCAACGCCTGTCCCAGAGAAATGGGATTCACTAGTTCCAAACTTTTGCGACCCGCTTCGGATAATCCGGATAAGCCCTTAAAATTAAAACCAGTTGGAATTGTAATTGATTCTAATTTATGATGCTCCACTCTTTGACTGGATTGACGTTGCAAATACCCGGCTAATTTGATTTCATTCCAGACATATTCACGGATTGGTTGCGGGAAAGATTTAAGCGTTTCAAATTCAGAGATAAATAAGTCATCGTTGGTTTCTGGACGTAATGCCAATTCAGATAAAAAATATCCATTTTTCTTCGATTCAAGCCGAAGTTTCTCCCAGATTGGTGATTCCGGTTTGACAACAATTTCGTTAATCAAAGACCTAAATTGTTCTGCTTGGTTGAGGAAATTAATTAAGTTATTTTGCTGTGCTTCATTATATAATCCGATTTCAATCCCTTTTTGGCCCAATCGGAACAGGGCATTATCTAATCTTAGAAATAAACGGAATTCTGCGAGGGAAGTCATCATCCGGTAGGGTTCTTCTGTTCCTTTAGTTGTTAAGTCATCGATGAGCACTCCAATATAGGATTCGCTGCGATCAGGGATATAGGGAGATAGTCCTTTTATTTTTCGGACGGCATTAATCCC
>JBLNDC010000213.1:0-11009 GCA_050261255.1 Bacteroidota bacterium | reverse complement strand
GTAATGTAGCCAACTGAATAATACTTGAAGCCGATAAATAGATAAAAATAATACCAATAATCGTCATTAAGATGTAGAATTTTCTTATTTTATTCAAGATTTTCACCCCAGAGCAATTTAGCTTTACGGAAATTAAATTCCCCTTTTAACTGGGGTTTTATTCAAACAAAAAAGCCCGGCGTTTCCCCGGGCTTACTTATTTGGTATTCTGAGCGAGTTTTAAATTTCCATAAATTAGGTTGCTGTCAAAAATAAAAAGAAGCTTTATTTATCCGATCCAAGAGATGTTTGACCTTTATTAACCATTGTTGATACTCTATGCTCCAAAAACAACCATAATCGTGAATAGTCTTGCGCATCATGCGGGGGTTAACTCCTGTTTGCTTCACTAAATCCCAAAACTCCCGGCTATGGTTCAAATACTTTAAATGTGCCAACTCATGAATAATGACATAATCCACCAAATTCTGGGGCGCTCCGATTAAACGGTGGGATATATTGATGTTCTTCAAAGACGAACAAGAACCCCATCTTCGAAATTGCCGATGATACCGGACTGATTGATAAGCAAAATTATAAGAATTCGAGTTTATCTCGCTAGTCCGTGCTTTTAATTTGGGTTCAAAAATTTGACCGAGCATTTTCCAATAAACTCGGTCGATATACCCAACGCTTCGTTTTTTTTGACGGCTTAATAAAATCGGAATTTTAATCAAGCAGATACTGCCATCGAAAGAAGCGGTCACTGTTTTACGTTCATCCGGAACAATCTTGAGGGGTAACTCAAAAATATTCATCAACTTACTACGATATTAACTAACCGATCCGGTACTACGATGACTTTTCGGATTGTTTTTTCAGCAAGATGAGTTTTAAGGGCGGGATTATTAAGAGCTAACTCTTTTAACTTATCTTCCTCGCTCCCTACCGGCACCACTATTTTTTCCCGGATCTTGCCGTTAATTTGGATTACGATCTCCACATTATCTTCAGCGGCCAATTCCGGATCAAAAACCGGCCAAGCCTGATTATGAATGGAATAACCAAAGCCCAAGCTGTTCCAAACTTCTTCCGCCAGGTGAGGACAAGCCGGAGCAATTAATAATAGTATGGTTTTAACGGATTCGATCCAAGCTTCCGAGCCAAAAATATCCGCTTTATACTTCGCCATCACGTTTGAAAGTTCCATTAATGAGGCCAAGTAAGTATTGAACGAAAAAATTTCAATTTCCTTTGACGCCTTGGCGATGGTTTGATGGGTTTTGCGGCGAACTGCTTTCTCTGCTTCAGCATTAGAATTGCCAGCCAAAGGTTCCATGGTTAATTCCCATAAACGATTTAAAAAGCGGTACATTCCTTCGATACCGCGATTATCCCACGGCCCTCCTTGTTCCCAACGCCATCCGAACATTAAATAGGCCCTAACCGCGTCAGCTCCATAGCGATTTACCAAATCGTCCGGGGCTACCACATTGCCGCGGGACTTACTCATTTTTTCACTGTCTTCTCCGAGGATAATCCCTTGGTTTCTTAGCTTGAGCATTGGTTCACTGAAGTTAAGCAAGCCTAAGTCACGCATCGCCTTGGTGAAAAACCTGGTATAAATTAAATGCATACAGGCATGTTCGATTCCGCCGGTATAAAGGTCAACCGGGAGCCAATAAGCGGCTTCTTTCATATCAAATGGGGTATCTCCCTGGAAATATGGACTTAGATAACCATACTGATACCACGAAGAACACATGAAAGTATCCATAGTGTCGGTCTCGCGCTCCGCAGGGCCGCCGCACTTGGGACAAGTGGTCTTCCGAAAACCTTCATGATACTTTAAGGGCGATTCACCGGTAGGAAGAAATTCGGCGTCTTCCGGCAATAGAACCGGTAAATCCTGATAAGGAACTGGGACGGTTCCGCACTTATCACAGTAAATAATAGGGATCGGCGCTCCCCAATAACGCTGGCGGCTGATTAACCAGTCACGCAACCGATAATTAACCGTTTTTGAGCCGATTCCTTTTTCCTCAAGCCACTGGGTGACTTGGGCCTTACCTTTGGCGGCGTTAGTGCCGTTAAATTGGCCGGAGTTGATCATCACTCCGTCATCAACGCTGGTAAAGGCATGGGTTAATTTTTCAGGGACAGCGCCGTCTTGAGGAGCAATTACCATCTTAATGGGAAGTTGATATTTGACGGCAAAGTCGAAATCCCGTTCATCGTGGGCCGGAACAGCCATAATCGCTCCTGTTCCATAACCCATCATTACGTAGTCTGCAATCCAAATGGGAATCCGTTCTCCATTAACCGGATTAATCGCGTAGGAGCCGGAAAAAACCCCGGTTTTCTCTTTATTTGCGGCTAAGCGTTCGATTTCAGTTTGGCGAATAGCTTTAGCGACATATTCTTCGACGACGCATTTATTTTGAGGAGTGGTGATCTCCTGGACTAACGGATGTTCGGGGGCCAAAACCATAAAAGTAACGCCCCATAATGTATCCGGCCTGGTTGTAAAGATTTTAATCTCTTGTCCAGCTTCGGTATGGAACAATACTTCCGCTCCTTCACTGCGGCCGATCCAGTTTTGCTGCATCGTAATAACCCTTTCCGGCCAGTCGATTCCGGAAAAGTCCAACAATTCATCGGCGTAATCGGTAATCTTAAAGAACCATTGGTTAAGTTCTTTTTTGATGACCGGAGTATTGCAGCGTTCACAGTGGCGGTCCTCGCCCCATACTTGCTCCCGGGCCAAAGTAGTATTGCACTGTGGGCAAAAATCAACCGGAGAAAATTTCTTATAAGCGATCCCTTTTTCATAAAATTTCAAGAAAAACCATTGAGTCCATTTATAATAATCCGGCAAACAAGAAATAATCTCCCGTTTCCAGTCAAAGATGGCCCCCATTGATTTTAATTGCTGACGCATTTTTTCTATGTTGCCGATGGTCCATTTAAAAGGATGTATTCCCCGCTTAATAGCGGCATTCTCGGCCGGTAGACCAAAGGCGTCAAAACCCATCGGAAATAACACATTATACCCATTCATCCGTTTATAACGGGCATGCGCATCTGAAGGAGTAATAGCGTACCAATGGCCGATATGGAGATCGCCGCTCGGGTATGGAAGCATAGTTAAGGCATAATACTTCGGTTGATCATTCTTAATTAAAGAACGATAGATTCCGTCATTCTCCCATTTTTTTTGCCAGCGGGCCTCAATTTCTTGCGGATGATACTTTGTAACCTTGCTCATATTGCTGTAGCCTCCTAATTCATCTATCGCTATTCAACCCATTTTTAAAGAAGGTAAGTCCACTGTCTTAGCATCGTGCCATAATTGTTCCAAAGCGTAAAACTGGCGTTCCTGTTCTTGTAAGATGTGAATAACCAACTGGCCGAAATCGAGCAAAATCCAAATCCCCGATTGGTAACCTTCCTTTACGGGAAGTTTGACGCCGTATTCACTAACTTTTTCAAGAATGTTGTCCGTAATGGCTCTAACTTGTACTTGATTTTGACCGGAACAAATTAAAAAAAAGTCAGTTACTCCCGACAAATTACGTAAATCCAAAATCAATGGATTGATTGCTTTTTTTTCAAGTGCCGCATTAAATGCAATTTCCAACAGATGTTCCATCCAAGACACCTTTCATGATTAATTCATTTCTCCCCGCCACACTTCGGGGATGGATTAAAAAGCCTTGCTTAATTACGTATTCGATGCTTCGGTTATATATTTTTAATACTATTTCAGCAGGACTAAGTTTAAAAGCTTGTTCCCGGATAATTCGCGCTTGTTCAAATGTTCGACCCGGTTCAATAAAATCGGCTACAAAAATTAAACTCGCCAAGGGAGATAGTCCTGGCGCTCCGGTAATATGATAGTTAATGGCTTCCAAAATCAGCGGGTTATCTATGCCCAAATTGCTTTTGGCAATTGCCGCCGCGACGGAACCATGGAGCAATAAAGGCTCGGCCTTTTCGATATCGTCTACTACTATACCAAAATTACCCGCTAGTTTCAAGAGTTTATCCCGGTCATATTCTCGGCATAAATCATGAAGTAAGGCCGCAGGAGAAACCAATTCAGGGGGTGTCTGAAAATGTGAGGCAAATTGAAGAGCCATGGCTTCCACTCTTAGACAATGGTTAAAACGGGGTTCCGAGAGGTTATTTGCTAACAGTTTGATTAAATCAGCTCTTTGCATCAGTAGACCTTTCCAATTGTTAATCTTTGTTGTTAATGCTATTGAAGAATTCTTCCATTACCAGATCATCGTCTCCAAAGTTATAAGCTATTATATTCCTTAGATGAGAAAAGGAGTCAAGGTCGATTCGATCAAAAATAATTCCGGCGCCATCGTTGGTTAATCGGATTACTTTGCCTTTTAGATTAACATCAAAATCGGTATTGACGGTCAGATGGATTATAATTTCAATTTTGTCATCTAATTGCAATGGATGGGTAGTTTTTAAATAGGCGCCTTTTAAGCTTAAATTTTCAATTTCACCTAGATATTTTTCACTATTAACGAAAATTTCAACTTCTTTTTTAAAATCTACTCGAGAAAATTTTCTTTTTTCGATCATTAGTTTACATTCCTTTCCATGCAATTCCTTAATTTATCAAATGGTTAACAAAATATTATTAATATTCCATACAAAGCGTCTCTTTTATAAAATTCAGCTTTTAAAAATAGACCATCTATATACTGCTAATAAATTCCATTGTAATAGTATTTCGATGGCTTTTATAAATACTCCTTCCACAATATTAAAAGAAAAAATAAAATGAAAAGAGGTGTCCTGGAATCACCTCTTTTTAGCCATATTAGAATATTTAAATAGATACAGTATTTCACATTTTAGGTTGTCTTGGTTTAGCTTCATTTACGATTATTTCTCTTCCACCCATATCTTTTCCGTTGGCAGCATCAATAACCCGATCCACATCTTCATCTTCGACTTCAATAAAGCCAAACCCTTTGGAACGACCGCTAATGGGGTCGGTAATGACACGGCTGGCTTTTACCTCTGCAAAACCCGCAAAAAATGCGGCTAAGTCCTCTTTAGTAGTAGACCACGGCAGATTACCGACATAAAGTGTTTTTGTCACCCCATTTTCACCTCTCTTTCTTAAGCCAAAGTTGGTCCTAAGCTTATCCGTTGATAGCCAACCCTAAAAAACTTCAAATATAGTTTGCATCAAAAAAAATGGACTATACTAAAGTCAACTACTTTATTGAGCTGGAAAATTTAATTGGAAATGGTTGTTTAACTTTGAAGAGAGGGGATATGAAGGATAGCTACCATTATAAATCCCGATATAAACCATTAGTGTTTATATAATCAATGACTGGGTCGGGAACTAGATACCTGATAGAACGTCCATACATTAATTCTACTCGAAGCCAGGTAGAGGAAATATCTAATAAAGGGGCTTCTAAAACCAAAATTTGATGACGGTAAGCTTTTAAAAACGGCGGCCAATGCTGATCGTCGGTTAAGATTGGATAACCGGGACGAAAAGCGGTAATAATTTTAGTCTCTTCTAAAATCGATTGGTAATTTTTCCAGGAATGCAATTCTAATAAAGAATCAAAGCCCATTATTAAAGCTGTTTCAGGGTCCGAAAGCTCCTTTTTTAACTGCCGGATAGTATCGATGGAATATGAAGGCCCTTTCCGATCCAGTTCTACGGTAGATACTTCAAACCAAGGACTTCCTTGGATAGCCAATTCAACCATTTTCAAACGGTGTTGGGCTTCAGTGGCTACTTCACCGATTTTATGAGGGGGAATGGCGGCGGGGACTACAATCACTTTTTCAAGTTGAAAAGCCTCCCTGGATTTTTCCGCTAATATTAAATGGCCAAAATGAATAGGATCAAAGGTTCCCCCTAGTATTCCAAACATTTCTCCACCTCCGTAATACAAAAAATATCATAGCCATTATAAACCACTATGTGAATTGCAACTTATTGCAGCCATTAGATGGGCTACATCTCATTGTCGATCCACGTCAATTTTTATTTTTTATAATTTGCTCAGACTAGGTAATGACCAAATTATCTCTATGAACCACTTCGTCCGCAGTTTTGAAACCGAGAATCATTTCGATTTCCACGCATTTTTTTCCGATAATTTTTTGAAGCTGTTCTTGCCCATAATTGGTTAAACCTCTTCCCAATTCCCGGCGTTCCAGATTAACGATCTTTACCAAATCCCCTTCTTCGAAGTTACCGGATAACTCTACTATTCCGGAGGGCAATAAACTTTTTCCTTGTTTAATTAATGCCCGTTCCGCTCCGGAATCGACGACTAGTTCGCCGGCAACCCGAGGACCATAAGCGATCCATCTTTTCCGACTGGAAACCACCGCTTGGGAACTTAAAAAAACTGTTCCTACCGGTTGACCGGTAAAGATTTGCTGGATACGAGAAGGCTCTACACCGTTCATTAAGACCATCGAACTTCCCGCAGCGATAGCCATTTTAGCAGCTTCTAATTTAGTAACCATTCCGCCGGTTCCAAAAATTGAACCGGCTCCGCCGGCCATTGAAGTTAATTCTGGTGTAATCTCTTTAACTAAAGGAATCAATTCCGCCGAAGGGTCTTTTTTCGGATCGGCGGTATAAAGTCCATCCACATCAGAAAGGAGAATCAGTAAATCCGCTTCGATCAATCCTGCTACTAAGGCAGATAAGGCGTCGTTCTGCCCAATTTTTAATTCCTCAGTGGCTACTGTGTCGTTTTCATTGATAATCGGAACAACCTGGTATTTAAGTAAAGCTAAAATCGTGTTTCTAGCATTTAAATATCTTTTCCGATCACTGATATCACTACGGGTGAGGAGTATTTGCGCTACGGTTTGCCCATATTCGGAAAACAATTTCTCATATACCTGCATCAATAATCCTTGACCGATGGCTGCCAAAGCTTGGCGCTGCAAAATAGTACCAGGTCGTTCCCTGAGCCCCAACCTTCCCAATCCTACTCCTACCGCGCCTGACGTAACTAGAACCACTTCCCGGCCTTGATTAGATAAATCGGTAAGTTGTCTAACTAAAAGTTCCATCCGGTTAAGATTCAATTTTCCCGTATCATGAGTTAAAGTACTGGTTCCTACCTTCACCACAATCCGTTTGGCGTTTTGTAAAGTCTTAAGATAGTCCAATTTAGCACTCCCGTTCCCAATGGATTTTACTAGGGCTTCCATCTTGAGGAGCTCTGTAAAATAAAATATTGCGACCAATAATTTGAACGATCTCAGCCCCCGCCTTTTGGGCCAACACTTCAGCTGATTCTTTAACATCAAACTCTTGATGAGGCAATACCCTTCCTTTAACCAACTCCCGCGCGGCTAAAGCCTCCTCCAGCTGAATAAGGATGTTTTCAGTAATTCCACTTTTTCCAATGATTATAATCGGTTCCAGTCTATTACCGATCGCTTTTAAAATGCTTCTTTGTTTACTGGTAAGCAACCCATACCTTCTCTCATATCGTTTTGGAAACATTATAGCATAACGAGCCGGAAAAGATCGACTTTTTTTAGAAAAATCGGATTATGAATTAGAAAAGATAAATGAGACCGAGAATTTAAAAAAAGCCGCCTCTTAGGCAGCCTTAAAAATTTTGAGGTATTTTTTCTTTGCGAAGTTGACGCCGGTGATTCTCGTAATCGGGATCACCCTTTCTCCATTTGGCAGTAGCACGATCTTTGATGACTTCAGTTTCGGTTACGACAAATTCATTTTTAGCTGTACAATAAAAGAGGGACTCGCCTTTACGACAATTACCGCAATCCAGGCAAAACACGTTTTAAACCTCCTATTTTAGAAAATTTTTACCCTTGATTTGGACAGAGATTACTCCCTTGTTAATATCAATCGTCGTTTATAAAAGTAAATTCAAAATCCCCAATCCTAACTGAATCACCTTCTTTGACTCCCTGTTCGATTAGCGCTTGGTTAATACCCCATCTTTTTAGGAGCCTTTGTAGACTTTGAAGTGAATAATCATTATTAATGTCATAGCGTAGGATTCTTTTTTCCAAATTGCTATTTTTGACTCGATAAGCTTGGCCTTCCTTAACAATTTCCGTTTCTTTTTCCACTTGGAACTGCTCTGGTTCAATATTTTCCGTAATGGCTGTTTTATATTTGGGCAGTAAGGCTAGTTTTTGAATTACTACATCCAATAATCGATCAATACCTTCCCCGGTCGCAGCGGAAATTGGGATTACCGTGCGATCGGTAACCTGCGATTGAAATTTCTCCCAAACTTTCCGCGCTTCGGGAAGGTCAATTTTATTTGCTGCCACAATCTGTTCTTTGTTAATCAGTTCCGGATTGTATAAACTTAACTCTTGATTAATCTGTAAATAGTCTTGGTAAGGATCTCTTCCAGACAATCCCGAAAGATCCACTAAATGAATCAAGAGGCGGGTCCTTTCGATATGCTTTAAAAACTGATCTCCTAAGCCTACGCCTTCATGAGCGCCCTCAATTAAACCAGGAATATCAACCGCTACAAAACTTTCGTTTTTATGGTCAACAACCCCTAAATTGGGTTCGAGGGTGGTGAACGGATAATCAGCTACTTTGGGGCGGGCTGCGGAAATTTTAGTCAATAGTGAAGACTTCCCGGCATTAGGAAAACCAATTAGGCCCACATCGGCTAGTAATTTTAACTCTAAATCGATTGCCAGCTCGGTACCGGGCTCACCTTTTTCAGCAAACTGCGGAGTTTGACGGGTGGAAGTGGCAAAATTAGTATTGCCTCGTCCTCCTCTGCCTCCTCTTAAGATAATCGCTTGAGAACCCGGCTCGGTTAAATCCGCGATGATTTTACCGGTCTCGGTATTAATAACTAAAGTCCCTACCGGCACTTTGATAATTAAATCTGCGCCTGCTTTGCCATAACGGTTTGCGGCTCCGCCTGGTTCTCCGTTTTCAGCCCGAAAATGTTGTTGATGGCGAAAACCGATTAAGGTATTTAAATCATGGGTCGCTTCCATAATTATATGTCCCCCTCGGCCTCCGTCACCTCCGTCAGGGCCACCTCTCGGCACGTATTTTTCCCGCCGAAAGCTGATCGCCCCTGAACCTCCATTACCGGACCTGATAAAAATTTTAGCTTGGTCAAGAAACAATTAAGTGACACCTCAAATTGATTATTCGACGCTTTCTTTGCTTATCCTTTACCGTATATTGTATGAATATCCTTTTATTTTACGGTTTTCACTGATTTTCAAAGGCGACAACCAAGTTTCTTCCGCCTTTTTTAGCGCGATATAGAGCATCGTCAGCCCAAGCAAGCAAGTTTTCAGCGATATTATTTAAAGCTTCATCTCCGAAATTTAAGGAATTATCGGAATCTAAATCATGAAGAGAACTGACGCCAAAACTAGCCGTAATACCAATTTTAGTATTATTAATCAAGAATATGCCGGATGCTGTTTTTTCCCTTAATCTTTCGGCTAAGAGCCGGGCGTTGAAAAGATTCGTTTGTGGTAAGATAATGACGAATTCCTCACCGCCGAAACGGCATGCTAAATCCGATTCTCGGATTGACTTTTTTAACAAATCAGTAAATTCAATTAAGACTTGATCCCCCGCCGAATGCCCTAATTTGTCATTAACCTCCTTAAATAAGTCAATATCCATAAATATTAAGGATAAAGGCTGTTTAAAACGATAGGCCTTTTTAATTTCCTCTCTTAATTTTAGCATTAGAAAATGCCGGTTATACAACCCGGTAAGGCTGTCGAGAATCACCTTTTGATACAATTTTGAAATATTCACATATAGTTTGGCATTTTCTAAGGCTGTATCGGTAGCCAATTGAAAAAGCCTGGAATGGTCCAGTTGAATCGCGGCCCGTTTAGCGAAGAATAATAATAAACGCCTTTCCCGATTTTTAAAATTGGAACCGGACTTAAACAAAATTATAATTCCAATAGTCTTATTACTAGTATTAAGCGGCAGCGCCAATAGGCTCGAATAAAGCCCGCTCAACTCTTTGAGTCCCATTGTGACGGAATAAGGACTAGTAGCAATATTTTTAATTTGCAGCTCTTTTTGACTATTACTGACCTGATCCAGAAGGCCATCTTTTTTCGATATATTTCGCGAAATTTGATTTAATTGATCGGCCGGGATTCCTTGAAAAGATTTAAGTTTAAACTTGTTTTGAACTTCGTCAAACCAATAGATTATACCGGCAGAAGCTTTTGTCTCCTTCATTATCCGTTGTAGTATATTCTTGGATAAATGGACAAAATCCAATTCTACTTCAAAAGTATTTTCCAATTCATATACTTGTCGGTAGATGTTTAACTTCCTACAGTAATCGATAGTCCACCAACCAATCGGGATTAATACCGAAATAAGTATGTAAAGGAGGTTATATACCAAACAAAAAACCACCCTTCATTATCAATTTTATCGGCAATAACGAAGGAATGGTTTAATTGCATTCAAGTTAATAGCTTTGGGTCCACAATAAATCAAAATACGGAATATCGAAAACAGAAGATGAAAATAACCGATTTGGATGAATTCTCAGCCCTATTACCACTCCACCAAAGTTGCGCCCCAGCTTAGTCCGCCACCGAAGCCCATCATTAATAGATAGTCGCCTTTTTGAAAACGATTCCATGATTCCGCCAGGGCGACTCCGATGGAGGCGGAAGAGGTGTTTCCATATCGATCCAAGTTAGTGATAAATTCGGTTTTTTCAGAAGCAAGTTCTTTTGCTGCTGCTTCAATAATTCGGATGTTAGCCTGATGGGTAATGACATATCTAATTTGCTCCGGTTTTAATCCAGCTTTACGAGGGACCTCGTCAAAAAGTTGTTTGATGATGTTTACCGCAAAACGAAAGACTGTTTTGCCGTTTTGATTAAAGTAAAAATCTTTTTTCCTGTCATTTAGTAAAGCGTCTACGCCTCCGATGACAACTTCATCGGCTAAAGTAGGATCGGAGCCAAGTTCGGTATTTAAGATTAAATGT
>JBLNDC010000212.1:0-2879 GCA_050261255.1 Bacteroidota bacterium | reverse complement strand
TTGGAAACGACGGTGGACATATAATTTATAATCTGCTCTTGCAAATAGTCGAGGTTTTCTTCGATTTCGTCAACTTTGGTTCTTTTCGAAGAGTTGGAAGAGAGAAAGGCGTTTTTAACGGTGTTTAGCATAGTACTTGCAAATTGGCCCATCCGCACCAGTTCCTTAGCGGAAAGATCCAGAGCGACGGCGGCGTTATTGGTAAGTCTTGGATTAAGAAATTTAACGCCTTTTTCAATATAGGCGTCTTCACCCGGAACAAGCTTGGTAACAATCATAGCTAATAATCCAACCAAAGGTATCCAGATAATAGTGTTAATAGTATTGAAAGAAGTATGGGCATTAGCAATTTGACGTTTGATAATATCGACAGCTGTTACACCCTGAGCCGGATCAATTTGAGGAGAAACGAAAAGAATTAGTTTTATAAATAAGGGCAAAAATAACATGAAAATTATACACCCGAAAATGTTGAAAAGTGAATGAGCTACCGCGGCCCGTTTAGCCGCCTTGTTAGCTCCAATGGCAGCCAATAAAGCGGTGATGGTGGTGCCGATATTATCGCCAAGTAAGATTGGAACAGCAGAAGTTAGTGGAATTAACGGCTGAATTACATTGTTAACATTTACTGGTTGAGAGGCTATAGTCTGGAGAACACCAATAGTAGCGCTGCTACTCTGAACAACAATAGTCATTAACATACCCACTAATACACCCAAAACCGGTTGTTTACCGAGATTTACTATCCAATCGATAAAGACCGGATGGTTTGCTAAAGGTTTAAGCATATCGGACATGGTGTTTAGGCCAATAAACAAGATACCGAATCCGAAGATAACTTGTCCGATATACTGCCAGTTTTTATATTTTACGAAGAAAAAGAGGATGAATCCTAATGCGGCAATTAAATAAGCATAATCTCCGAGGTTAAAAGCAATAAGCTGAGCGGTCATTGTGGTCCCGATATTGGCCCCCATTATTACACCGATAGCTTGGGGCAATGTCATCAAACGGGCGTTAACAAAACCTACCACCATTACCGTGGTAGCGCTACTGCTTTGAATAATTGCAGTAACTAGTGTTCCTACAATTACTCCGGTTATCGGATTTTTGGTTATAGTTTCAAGTATTACCCGTAATCTTTCTCCGGCTGCTTTTTTTAACCCTTCACCCATTAGGGTCATTCCAAAGATGAATAAAGCCAGTCCTCCGGCAACACCGAAAATTATTTCCTTCATCATTTCACTCCAATCATTAATCCTTTATCGACACAATTAATCAAGAATTTTTCATGGCTATGCCTTCGACGATATTGGCCACATCTTCTAAGGCGTCTAAAGTGTTTTCCAAGTGATCCAAAATTTCCCGCCATTTAATAACAGTAAGGGGATCAAAATTACCCGAATATAAATCCTTGACCGCATTCCGGTAAATTTGGTCCCCTTCATTTTCGAGCCGGTTAATCTCGACCACTAGCTGGTTATCAACGGCAATTCGATTGATTTTTCTCAAATCATGCATAATTTCTACTAAATCATCGGCGGAAGCGACGATCAGCTTAGCCATTTTTTGAGCTGCTTCAGTTGTTTGATTAATGTTGAACATTGAAAAACGATGGGCAGTGGCTTCGATATTATCAATGATATTATCGGTTTCCTTAGCGATTAAAAAAATGTCTTCCCGGTCGATCGGAGTGATGAAAGCCTTGTGCAATTCGGCGATGATATCGTGGGTCAGTTCATCGCCTCGATGTTCTAATTTTTCTAATTCTTTGATCTTGGTTTCCTTGTCCTTCGGATCGCAGGTTAAATTCAGAAGCATTTGAGCGGCATTGGCCACATTGGTAGCTGCAGTTTCAAAAAGATAAAAAAACTTTGAATCCCTTTCTCCAAACATCAGATATCCTCCCTTAGATTAGTCAACATTTATAGTTTAAGCGGTTTATATTGCCCGCAGTATATTAATAATTAAAATAAAACCCACATTAAGGAATTGCATAATTCAATTTTAGCTTTGGCTCACAATGTGTGGTCAAAGGATTTATTTAGGTAATTATGCAATTCCCTCGGTATCCAAATTTAATTTTTAATTTCGAAATAGTTCGGTTGATGATTGATAGTTTAAATAAAAATATGGTTCATGAGTTAAAAAAATTCGCTTTAAATCTTTGGAAACCTGCTGCTTTTTTGAAATTTAAGCATAAATTAAAATAACAGGGTGTCTCAAAGTATCTCGTAAAGTAATTTAAATCTCTGGCATTAAACGGCTGGTTTTTTAGGTTTAGATCAGATGGGAGATTTATTACCCAACTTGTTAATTTTAAAAGGATTTAGCAGGTATTTAACGAATATTTAATACATTAAATTTATCGGAATCAATTCTTAATCTTTATTTTTATTTGTAGATAATTATGTAAAATCACTTCTCGTTAGGAAAAGTATGGGCTAATGACCTTTTTGGATATTTTATTTCAAAGAAATCAGAAATATTTTCATTTAATCCGGTTTGTTATATTTCCATTTTTAATAATGGTAAGTCTAATCATTCCGGTCCGGGGAGAACCAGATCAAGTTAACCTTCATTTGGCTCATGGCGCTACCAATGATCATCCAACCAACAGAGCCACATTAGAGGTCCAAAAAGAAATCGCATTACGCACTGATAACCGGATTCGGTTAGAAATCTTTAGCAACATGCAATTTGGTGAAGAAGCCGAATTAATTGAATTACTTCAAAAAGGCGGATTGGACATAGGGATTATTTCAACAGGGCCTCTATCGGCGTATAATCCGGATCTGGATATTTTAGATTTACCGTATCTATTTGACCATCGCCAACAAGCATACCAAGTCTGGGATGGAGAAGCCGGAGCCGCTATT
>JBLNDC010000211.1:0-5342 GCA_050261255.1 Bacteroidota bacterium | reverse complement strand
TGTCCATTGAGGGCCGGCCGTCTGGCCTAAAAAAGTATCAAACACCAAGGTGGTTACCAGGGTCAATATTGAAACATAAACCCCGCTGACCCTGCCGTAAAACATGAAATACCCTAAAACTAGAGCAAAAATCAACGGAACTAAAATTCCTCCGAGTAGAGCCAAATTGGTATTACCGGTCTGTTCAATCAGGTTAATTCCAATGATCCCGTAGACATAGCCTCCCAGACCAAAAAAGGCCATCTGTCCGAAGCTCAAAATGTCGCCATGGCCCCAAATCAAACTAAGGCCCAATGCCAGAAACAAACCTGACAGAAAATAGGCTAAATTATTTACATCATATTCGCCCCCGAGGACCGGGTAAAGATACAAGAGAGCGACAACCACCCAGAAAGATGTCCAAAACACTTTACCCTTGCCAAGGCTTTGGGGACCGTTGAATGTTCGTCGCCACCAAGATGAAATATTTTTTAGACTCATTTTTTTCTGGCCCCCCTAGCTTCTAAATAACCGGAGATCCCAGTCGGCAAAAATCTGATAATGAAAATAGTCGCCACCAAAAGGGCCAACCGGCCGATAAATGTGCCGTAAACCCTGGAGAAACTGCCTTCAATAATCCCCAGCAAGCCGCTGGTCAGCAAAGAACCTGTAATTACATTGGCACCGCCGCTTACTACAACCGTAACAAAAGCCGGCGCTAAAAAAGTGGTGCCAAAAAGCGGAGTAATAACGGTCGTCGGCGCATAAAGCGCTCCCGCCAGACCTGCCAGTCCCGAACCTAAACCAAAAATAGCGAAATACATTTTGGTGGTATCGACGCCCATTGTCTGGGCTACTTCCGCATTTTGCATCGTCGCTCTGGCCCGCATTCCGAATTTGGTATATTTAAACAGCCACCAGATGACTGCCACTATCAAAATGCTAATAATCGCCAAAACCACCCGGTAAGTCGCATAAACATGCCCGCCGAAATTAAAACCGCCTAGGGGCATGGTTACACCGGGAAGTGATGGGCCCAATAAAATCAACATTCCTTGACTGAGGATCAGGCTGATCCCCCAGGTCGCCACTAAACTTTGTAACAGATTTCCGTAAAATTTCCGGATTACCAAACGCTCCAGGATCAAGCCGAAAACAGCGGCCACCAACCCGGCCAGTATAATCGCTAGCGGCAGCGGCATTCCGGCGCGATTGGCAATTACCGCTACATAAGCGCCGATCATCATCAATTCCCCGTGGGCCATATTGGTAATACCCATCATTCCGAGAATGATGATTAATCCCAAGGCGGAAAGGAGCAAAAATGAAATACTATCCAGATAGAGATAGACCACGCTGAAAATATCCGCCAGTATCTGCAATCGGGACACCCCCTAATTAAAACCTCTAAAATAATATTTTCGAAGTGGTAGCCCGAAAATCCGGGCTACCACTATACTACCTTTTAAGCTAAAACTCCGTTAATCAGGGCTCGTATTGTTTAAACTCAGCTTTCTTGGTGAGATCTACGCCCTTCTCTTTGCTCAGCCAATCAGGCCAAATTTGCGGGAAGGTCTCCGGGAAACTCAAATTGTGCTTGTCATCAACCACAACGATGCGGATATCGCGTACCAGGTGGTGGGTCTTGGGGTCAAGATAAACTTTACCCTCCGGAGCGTCGAAGCTTAAACCGGATTCCAAAGCTTTGATAACTGCCGGAATATTGGTGGTTTTAGCTTTTTTAACAGCCATGCTGTAGAGATATACTCCAACATAGGTGTTCTCGGTTTGTTCACCGATGTAAGGAACATCAGGGAACATGGTCCGGAACCGTTTGACGAATGCTTTATTGGCGTCGGTCGGAAGTTCTTCTACATAATGGACTCCAATATGCATACCGGAAAGCGCCGGAGCTTTGAAACGTTTGTGTTCATAACCTTGAGCCACGTTAATACTGGAGGCAAACGGAATCTTCAGACCGGCCGCCTGAGCCTGCGGATAGAAAGAAGCGTGATTGTTACCGGTGATATACATAACCAGGAAATCCGGTTTAGCGTTTTGGATCCGTTCAATACTGGAGCTGAATTGAGTGACGCTAAGGGGAATGAATTCCTCGCCCACGATTTGCCCGCCGTATTTCTTGGCGATAACATGGGTCCATTTGGCGCTCAATTGACCAAAATTGTAATCGGCGGCCAGGATATACATCTTGGGGCCGAATTTCTGGATACAGTATTTGATAACGGGATCAATCTGTTGTTCCGGAACAGGGCCGGTGCAGAAGGTATATTTATCGGCGACTCCGCCTTCATATTGGTTGTTATAGAAGTATAACATTTTATATTGATCAACGATCGGCCTGATTGCTTCCCGTTCGGCGCTGGCGAAACCGGCAAACAACACGTCAACCTTGTCCTTGAGAATCAAACGGCGGGTTAATTCCTGAAAACGGCGATTATCGGATTGCGGGTCCGGGGCAATTATTTCTAATTTCTTTCCTAAAACCCCGCCGGCATCATTAATTTCCTTCACCGCCAACTGGGCCGCCAAATATTTCGGGCCGGCAGCCAGAGCAAAGTCACCGGAACGATCTTCCAATAAACCAATTTTAATGGTGTCCTTTTTTGCAAAGGTGCTCGGGAGCATTACTGAAAAAATTGCTAAGAGAACCAAACCAACCAGTAAAAGCCGATACATTTTCTGCTTCATCTTGAATTGCACTCCTTTTCTTTTAATCGTTTGTTACTTAACCGGGAGTAACCGAGAGATTAAACTTTTGACCAACCACCTTCTTTCCATTGCCGCTTAAAGATTACCGGTTAATCTTTAAGGGTTGCCGGCTTTTTTTCGAGACTGGCAGATAACGCATGCGCGACGTCCTCAATATGATCAGTCATTAACTTGGCGGTAGTTACCGGATCGCGCGCCATAATGGCGTCGAAAATCTGATGATGGAATACATTGGCGCGTTCCAAGGCGCCAGGTAATCGCTGCACCAAGTTTTGTTGCTCCAGCACCAGATCACCCAAGGTCGATAAGACCTTTTGCAAAACGTGATTCCCGGACAACCTGGCAATACTATTATGAAACTCATAATCCTGCATGGAAAAAGCCTCTAAATCCCTCTTTTTAGCGTTTTCTTCCATAGCGTTTATTAAGGCCGCCAACTGTTGAATATCTTCGGAGGTAGCCCTTAGAGCGGCTAGAAAAGCGGTCCCGGTTTCAATATATTTACGGGCTTCCAACATTTCAAGCTCGGTGGCGAAACTGTTGCTCACAAATGTCCCCACTCCGTGCTTGCAATATATTAGACCCCGGTATGTCAGTTCTTTTAAGGCTTCCCTTAATGATGTACGGCTAACGCCAAGTTCCTGGGCCAATTCTTCTTGGGGCGGCAATTGTTCCCCGGGCTGAAGACGCCCTTGCTGAATCATCTCTACTAATTGTTTGATCAATGGTTCACAAACGCGGGCCGATAACGGTTTGGTGCCAAATTTATTTACCGGTGTTGGCATCCATCACACCCCTTCCGGGTTAGAATTATTTATTGACTTGGAACAATTTGCATAAGTATGAAGTATGAGGTATGAAATATGAAGTATGAAGTATGAATTCTTAACCTAAATTTCTATTTTAGATCAAGATCTCCTTCTACTAGAAAAAATTTTTTTAAAAAAATTTTTTCCCAGCCGATACCAAAATGTAACCTGCCTATGAATTTGGCAAGTCATCTCTCTTAATATTTTCAAGCCTTAAAATCCCAATTCGCTTTTCCGGTTAAAAAACCGTTAAACCAGGTTTTTAACTGCTCGGGTCCAAACCCGAAATTAACATCTTTATCAACCAAGGCCCCGTCCTGAAAATCTATGCTTTCTTTCAGATCCCCGATTTTATCAACGCCTTTGGCTAAAACGGATTTAAGTTTGGTGATAACTTCCTGAACATACGCGTTATTTTCACCGAAATCCACTTGACCGTCGATGATCGCTTGCAGTTTTTCATTGGCGCCAACTATTTGGCCATTGACTAATTTCAATTCACTAAGATCCTGCCCGGCCTGATCCTTTAGAAAATCATAAACCATCCATTTATCCAATACTCCGGGAGACTCCTTCCCGTTCATTGCTTTAATTGACTCGATATGCATCAGCAATTCCTTGCCGGTGTCTTTTAAGGCACTGTTCAGCGCCTCCTCAATCTTGGCCTTTTTTTGTTGGTCTTTGATTCCCGAAACCGTAATCCGGCCATCCTTATCAATAGTCAGAGTCATCTTCTCTTTTGGGGAAAGTTTAACCCCTGCTCCGGCCAGAGCAGTATTAATGGTTTGATTAAAAGCTTCCTGTCCTGCAAATTCTGCAAGGCGACCGACAGGTTGCCGGAGCTGGTCCAGGCTCCCGTCTTCGGGTCATAAATCCCTTTAGCGCTGTTAATATTTCCGGAAGTTGCCGCGGGGTTCAGCATTGGAACGAATGTCTCCTTTTGTTTTTTAGCATCCTCCCTATTCATAATACTGATTAAATTGTCCTGATTGGATAAAGGGGAATTAAAAAAACCGGCTAATCCCTGGCTTCCTATAAAGCTATTGTTGGCAATACGCATCCCGGTGGTCTCCTTTCTAAATAATAATAAAATCCGTTATAGCTACTTAATAGCCCTCAGTGTATATATCGAATTTTTATCCCAAAAGCTTAATCCAATTTAGAATTTCATATCCCTGGATTAATAAATTGAAATTCGCCAAAATCAGTAGCGACCCCCACCTGAAAAAACGCCGGCCATGGTTCTTGGCAATGATTCATCTTTATGTCAAAATTAGGATAGATGATGTCGGGAATGTTCGGGGCGGATGCGGGAAGGGATCATCCACTAATATCATTATACTTAGAAAAAGGATGATGATTGATGGAGCTAAAAATCCGGGAAGCGGAGCAGGACGATCTGCGCTCCCTGATTGTTTTGTATTCCCAACCTGATATGGATGACGGTCAGGCAATCACCTTGGAAAAAGCCGCTGAAATTTTGGCCAAGACCAAAGAATACCCGTTTTATAAAATCTTTGTGGCGGTATTAAAAGAGGAGAGCGTCGGTACTTTCGAGCTACTGATCATGGATAGCCTGGCCCACCGGGGCAAGCCTTCCGGAATAATTGAGGATGTAGTAGTGGCGGAGAAATACCGGCGTAAAGGGATCGGTCGGGCAATGATGCTGCATGCGGTGAAGATCTGCAGGGAGATGGATTGTTATAAAGTCTCTCTTTCAAATAACGTTAAACGGGAAAACGCCCACCGGTTTTATGATCATTGGGATTTACAAAACACGGATATAGTTTTCATATGGGAATCTCAGAGTGCGACCCGCGAACC
>JBLNDC010000210.1:0-6900 GCA_050261255.1 Bacteroidota bacterium | reverse complement strand
TTTTACAAGAGCTAACTACTGCTTTTCCGGAATTTATCGAAGGGTGGATCCGTTTAGCGTTATTTTATAACAGCAACAATAATATTGATCTAGCTTTACAAACGCTCCAAAAGGCCCTTTCTTTCGAACCGGACAACGCTACGGTTTTAGATTTGCTCGGGGCTATCTACGCTGGCATCGGTGATCGTAAGCAAGCGGAGGAAATATGGCTTAAAGCTTTGGAGATTGAACCTTCCCGAGTTAATCTTTTAGTCAATTTGGCATTGCTGGCCGAGGAGAAAAATAATTTACTAATTGCGGAAAACTACTACCGGCAAGCGGTCCAATCAGTTGAAGAATGGTGGGGAGCGTTCTTTTATTATGGCTCTTTCTGCCAAAGACAGAAAAGATATGAAGAAGCCGTTCATTGGTTGGGAAAAGCTGCTGCTAAAAATGACAATCATTTTCAAACTCATCAAAATTTAGCTATGGCTTTGTTGGAGTTAGGCAGATACGATGAAGCTCAAGAAAGTCTATTATACTTGTTGAAGTTGGCTCCGGATAATACCATTAGGCGTCATAGTCTACAACTCTTAAATCAAATGAGCAATCCCCGTATTAAAACGGAAGCGCGAATTAGAAAGTTGGAAAGGTTATGGGAATCCGGAAAACATTGGTTAGTGTTTGAAAGTTTATTGACTCTATATTGGAAAGGCAAAGGGCATTGGTTTTATTGGTATATGTGGAGCAGAGTCGCAGGGCGGCTAGGATTAAAGTTAATTCAAATTATTTTTCAGTTAATAGGATCAAGGCTTCACCCAGGGTTTCCTTTACTGAAAGCGCTCGGATTATATTATTGGGATAAAGAAAATTACCAAAAAAGCCTTCCTTTGTTGCGGCAAGCCTTTAAACTTCATCGAAACGATTTGGAAATCAATCGGGCTTATTTTCAGACTTTAGCTAAGTTAGGGAAATTAGAGGAATTAAGGTCTCACATTAAAGATGTATCAAATTCATTAAGAGCGGAGTAAGCTAATATGTTTGAGAAAGAGGGGGTGTTGTAATTGGGCCGTTCTCGTAAAGATGGTGAAGGGGAAACCGTACAAGCTGTTACTCGAGCAATGGTTTTATTGGAAATTCTCGCTCGAGAAGATAACGCAATCTCCCTTTCCGTATTGGCTAAGAAAGCTCAATTAAAACCGGCAACAACCCACCGATTGTTAAATACAATGATGAACCGGGGCTTTATTGAACAAGACCCGATTAGTTTACGTTATCGTTTAGGCATCAAGACCTTTGAAATTGGGAATGCGGCTTTAAATGTCAATGATTTGAGAACAATCAGTCGGCCTTTTTTAAAATCTTTAGCTCAACAGACTAATGAGACGACTAATTTAGCTATTTTAGACGGTGCCGAAGTAGTATATATCGATCAACTCGAATCAACCAATATTGTGATTGTTAAAATGTTTGCCCGAGTGGGAAGCCGAGGCCCGGCTTATTGTACCGGAACCGGAAAGGTTTTGTTAGCGGACTTACCGGAAGAAGAATTGAAAAAACGACTTGCTAAGGTTGAATTCATTAAATTTACTGAACATACAGTTACGGATATAAACGAGTTAGTCAAGGTTCTTAATCAAATCAGAAAAGACGGGTTTGCCCTAGACTTTTCGGAACGAGATGAAGGAGTAATCTGTATTGCTGCTCCGATTCGTAATTTTGAGAAAAGAGTTCAGGCCGCAATCAGTGTTTCCTCACCGGCGCAACGGATGGACCGGGGTCGAATCGAGGGGGAAATTTTACCCTTATTATTGAAGGTAGCCCAACAAATATCGGAACGACTTGGTTTTCGTGACAATAGTCAAATTGGAGTCTCAAATAATATTTATTAAATCAAGAGAATTTAACCTAGGAAAAAGTGGCATTAACAATTACTTTGAAAGAGTTTACTTGTCAAAATGGAATAATTGTGGTAAACTAATTTAAAGAATTACGAATGGAAGGAGTGGGGAAACCCACTCCTTCAGTTTCTAGATAGTCGTTTACGTCAACCTCCTGTTGACCCAAGCAAAATTATTAAAATAAGTTGACGTGGATCGACCAATAGTTGCGGTCCATCAAATGGCTGCAATAAGTTGTAATCCGGAAAGTGGCTATAATAGTTGGGCATTTTCTAAGATAAAGAGAGGGATAAATGTAGTTTGGGTAAAGAACGGATCGAAACTAAGGTGGAAAGACTTGGCAACCAAGTTGCCGCTAAGCTAGACTATGAATTGGTTGATGTGCAATACCGCAAAGAAGGGCCGGATTGGGTTTTACGCTGTTTTATCGATAAGGAAAACGGAGTTGGGATTGAAGATTGCCAACGTTTTAGTGAAGCATTGGACAAAGTTTTGGACGAAGCGGACCCAATTCCTGGGAGATACCTCTTGGAAGTTTCTTCCCCGGGAATTGAACGCCCTCTAAAAAAAGAGGGAGATTTTATTAAGTTTAAAGGGAAAACAGTTGAAATCAAGCTCAATAAGGCCTTTAATAATCGAAAAACCTACCATGGGGAATTAGTAGGGATAGTAGGAGAAGAATCGGAACGAAAAGTTGCTTTGAAAATTGATGATTCAAATATTCTGGAAATTCCTTGGAATGAAATCGCTAAGGCGAACTTACTTATAGATATTTTCAGTGGAGAAGGGGGTAAAAAACGGAAATGAACCACGAGTTTATGGATGCCCTTGAGCAGATTGAACGAGAAAAAGGAATTAGTAAGGAGATCTTACTTGATGCTATCGAAACCGCGTTAGCTTCTGCCTATAAAAGGGACCAAAAAGTCGCGCAAAGCATCGAGGTCCGAATCGACTCCGAGACCGGCGCTTTTCATGTTTACACTCATAAAACGGTAGTCGATGAAGTCGAAGATGACAAAAATGAGATCAGTTTAGAAGAAGCTCAAAAAATCAATCCAGTTTATGAATTAGGCGATTTGGTCGAGTTTGAGATCTTCCCCAAAGAATTTGGAAGGATTGCAGCTCAAACAGCAAAACAAGTAGTCATGCAGCGGATTAGAGAAGCTGAACGTAGTATCATCTATGATGAGTTCATCAATCGGGTCGGAGATTTAATGACCGGTGTGGTGCAACGGTTTGAGCAGCGCAATATCTTTATTGATTTGGGCAGGATTGAGGGGATTCTTCCCGCTAACGAACAGATGCCTAATGAACGGTATGAGCAAGGTATGAGGATCAAAACTTATGTAGTTGAGGTTAAAAAGACCACCAAGGGCCCTCAAGTATTACTTTCACGTACTAGGACAGGATTGTTAAAACGCCTATTTGAGCTGGAAGTGCCTGAGATTCAAGATGGAATTGTTGAACTGAAATCTGTAGCACGGGAGCCGGGGCATCGTTCTAAAATTGCCGTTTATAGTAATGATCATCAAATCGACCCGGTCGGAGCCTGTGTTGGGACTCGTGGAATTCGAGTTCAAATGATTGTCCGAGAGTTAAAAGGCGAGAAAATTGATGTGATTCCTTGGAGCGCAGACCCAATTGAATTTATCATTAATGCCTTAAGTCCGGCTAAAGTTAGTGATGTCAAAATATTGCCCACCAAAAAAACGGCAATTGTGATCGTCCCTGATTTTCAACTTTCTTTAGCGATAGGCAAGGAAGGACAAAATGCGCGTTTGGCCGCTAAGCTTACTGGTTGGAAGATTGATATCAAGAGTGAAACACAAGCCGCGGAACAAGCTGAAGAGATTGAGCGTCTGGTATACGAGGAGATCGGATTCCGGGATCAAGCAATTGACACTGAAGAGGAAGAGCAGACTCAGGTAGAGGACGATATTCTTACAACTGAAGAGTTTCCGGCTGAAGATGAAGCCCAGGAGGCAGAGGATGAAACCGAAGTTTTACCGGAGGACCATGTTGAACCCGTAGTCCATCTCGATGATGAAGAGGAAGAAAAAGTAGTTATCAAGAAAAAGAACAAAAAGAGTAAAACCATTTCCAAACACCTTGCCCGAATCGAGCTTGATGATGAACCGATTTCTTTGGATGACGGATACTTCTTCAGTGATGTGTTGGAGAAAAAGGAAGGTAAACCAAACGAAGATGATACCCAGAAAACAAAAAAATCCAAAAAAAGCAATGAAATAGTTAACGTGGATTCTCCGGACGAAGGAGGCTTTACTATCGGACAATTGTTCGGTGAGGAGTTAAAAAAAGTACAGAAGGCTAAGAAAAAAACCAAGGGGGAGTAATTTTTGAAAATAAAAAAAATTCCCCAACGTACTTGCGTGGGCTGTAAAGCTGTAAAACCCAAAAAGGAGCTGGTCAGGCTCGTAAGAACTCCCGAGGGAGAGGTGCTGGTTGATCCTACTGGGAAAAAGGCAGGGCGAGGCGCCTATATATGTCCAAGTACGGAATGTCTGGAAAAGGCCTTTAAAGGTCCTTTACTTGCTCAAGCACTGGAGTTTGAGTTAACCTCTGAAATTAAAGATAATTTGAAAGTCAAAATGTTAGATTTGATAAAATGAAACGATTGCAAGCCTTACTTGGTTTTGCGGCCAAAGCCGGCGCCTTGGTTACCGGTAGCGCAGCAGTTGAAGCGGGAATTAAGCAAAGACAAATTGAATTAGTAATTTGTGCTACCGATCTTTCTGCGAAGACTATTAAGAATTTTAATTATTTATGTAAAGCAAATGGGGTTAGGTTTTATTGTTTTGGGATCATTTCCGAGTTAAGCCATTGGGTGGGCAGCCCTGGGCGAGGCGTAATCGGAGTAACCTCGAAACAATTTGCCGGCGCAATCGGGTCATTATTTAACGATGGGGGTGAGCACCATTAACAAGGTAAGAGTTCATGAATTATGTAAGGAATTGGGGATATCACCCAAAGAATTATTGCGTTTTCTTAATGATTTGGGCGCCAATGTTCGAAACCATATGAGTACTATTGAGGATAAATTCGTTGAGCAAGCGCGACAAGCTTTTCCTAACCAAAAAACGGCCAGGTTTTCCCAGGCTACCATTACTGAACCGGTCGCTAAAGTAGAACCGATTCTGGAAACACCAAAACAAGTATTGACGGCCGAATCAAGACCGAAACAACCTGTGGCATCGAGTGCTCCTAAAACCGTGGCGACTGGACCGTCAAATCCAAAAACCGGTCAATTTTCGCCAACAGGAGAAGATAAAAAGGAAACTCCTGATTCAAAGGTGGAAGAACGAACACAGCATAATAAATCATTTTCAGCAAAAACTCAGGTTAAACCGGTTTCAAAACCTGAAATCCATTCCGGTGCGGCTAAGCCTCGGAAAACTGAAGGTAATATTAAAACAAAAACGGCCAAAAAGGATGCTGGCTTTAATCAAAACCAACAACAAAAGCACTTTAATCAGCAATCAAAACTCAATTATCAGCCAAATCAAAAGTCCCATAATCAGCAGAACCAAAAGCCATTCAATAAACCGCAATCTAAACCGGGGCCCGGTATGGCGCGAGGTCCGGCAGCACGTCCAACCGGCAACCGGCCGCAGTCTAAACCGATACCGCGTCAGCCGGTGAAACCAGAAAAACCAAAAGGGCCGATTACCAATGTCAAATCGGTTCAATTGCCTCCTTCAATGAAGGTGAAAGATTTTTCTCAACTTATCGAGGTCGCAGCGGGGGATGTTATTAAAAAGTTAATGGCATTGGGATTATTAGCCAATATCAACCAAGAAATTGACTTAGACACAATGATTTTATTGGCTGATGAATATAATATCAGCGCTTCGGCAGCTCTTACTGAAGAAGAAAAGTTGCAAGTGGAAGAGATTGAGGACGATCCGGAATCATTGCTTCCAAGACCGCCGGTAGTTACTATTATGGGCCATGTTGACCATGGAAAAACTTCTTTACTGGATGCGATCCGGGAAACGAATGTCACCGCTCAGGAGGCTGGCGGTATCACCCAACATATTGGGGCTTATCAAGTTGAGTTAAAAGAGAGAAAAATTACTTTTTTAGATACACCGGGCCATGCGGCATTCACCGCGATGCGGGCTCGTGGAGCTCAGGCCACCGATATTGCGATTTTAGTCGTTGCCGCCGATGACGGGGTAATGCCTCAAACCGTAGAAGCGCTTAACCATGCTAAAGACGCCAATGTACCCATTATCGTGGCAATCAATAAAATGGATAAACCGGGGGCAAATCCCGATCGAATCAAACAAGATCTGACCGAGTACGGTTTGGTTGCCGAAGAGTGGGGCGGCGATACTATCTTTGTGCCGGTTTCCGCCAAAAAGCGTGAGGGAATCGAACAACTTCTGGAAATGATATTACTGGTTGCGGATATGAAAGACCTTAGAGCTAACCCTGATCGAGCGGCCAAAGGGACGATCATCGAAGCCAAATTGGATAAAGGCCGTGGGCCGGTGGCCACCGTCTTAATTCAAACCGGTACCTTAGAAGTGGGTGATGCGATTATAGCCGGGGCTGCAGCCGGTAAAGTAAGAGTATTAAGCAATGAAAAAGGTAAAAAGCTTAAAAAAGCCGGCCCTTCGACTCCGGTGGAAGTAATCGGTTTTGATGAACTACCGGAAGCCGGAGATATTCTCTATGCTGTCACCGAAGGGATGGCCCGTAATCTAGCTGATAAACGAATGCAGTTAAAACGGGAAAACGAGCTGAATCAAAATCAAAAGGTAACTTTGGATGACCTCTTCACTAAGATTAAGGAAGGCGAGATTAAAGAATTAAAGATCGTTCTAAAAGCCGATGTTCAAGGTTCAGTGGAAGCGATTCGTCAATCTTTGGAACGCCTAACCAATGAGGAAGTTAGAGTGAAGGTAATTCATGGCGGGGTTGGTGGTATCGGTGAAGGCGATGTGATGTTGGCATCAGCATCTAATGCAGTAGTCATCGGTTTTAACGTGCGCCC
>JBLNDC010000209.1:0-4986 GCA_050261255.1 Bacteroidota bacterium | reverse complement strand
CCCACCACTGAACAAGGACTAAAAGCTTTAGTGGAAAAACCCACCATTCCACCGGTCCCGGAAAGTTGGAACGGCCCGTATTTGGAAGATAAAAGCATTCCCCGGGATCCATGGGGAGAAGAATTGCGTTACACATGCCCGGGGGTCCATAACCCGGATAAGTATGACCTTTATAGTTTAGGGAGCGATAAAAAAGAAGGCGGCGAAGGGAACGATGCCGATATCGGGAATTGGTAACCAAAAAGCCCTACCGGAATCAGGTTATACCTTAATCGAGATCTTGGCGGTCTTGGTCATCTTGAGTGTAATCGGTTTGTTGGCTTTTCCTCGCTATGAGAGAGGAGAAGAGAAGGCTTATCTCAAACAGATCGGTAATTTGGTCCGAGCTGATCTCCGGACGGTAAGCGAGGAAGCTGTATGTGAAAAGTCGGATATATTGGTAGAATTTTTTACCAACGGTTACCGTTTTGATATTGGAGATAAGGAAATCAGGCGGGTCTTTGATAAATTTCGATTCCACTGGGACGTGCCGGTTGAGGAAATAGAGGAAGCGGAAGGGGAGGCCATAGTAGAAACCCTTGGACTTCCCGGCGGGGAAGAGGAAGAGATAAATTACGGCAGTATCGAATTGTCTTTTTATAGTGACGGAATTTACCCGGATTTGATTGTGGATTGGTCCTCCCAAAATTATACCGGAAGTTTAATAATTGAATCGGATGGAAGCGTCGATTGGGTTTCAAACTTTAGCCGTTAGTGATTTGGCTCTTGGCATTGTCCGAAATTAATAACCTAATATCTAAAGGCCGTTACCCGAGAGGTAGTTAAATGGTTAAGTTCTTTAAAATGTTGGCTCAACGAATTGATAAATTAGGTTCCGGCGAGGCCGGGATGACTCTACTTGAAGTTTTGCTTACCTTGGCGTTAACCGGAATTTCGGCCGGGGTTTTAGTCGCTGTTTTTATGCAAACGGTCCATACTAGGGAACAGTTAAACGGAAGAGTAACCGCCCAAATCTTGGGAGCTTGTAAACTGGCTGAGTTGGGCGGGCGCGGTGAGTTGGGCAATTCCGGTGTCTTTTCCGAACCGTATCGGAAGTTTAGGTGGACCGCCCAGGAAGAGGAACTAGAGGGTGGCGCCTCGGTTATTTATTTAACGGTCGAATGGAGCAGGGGTAATGATTTATTGCAAAAGACGTTCCGGGGTTACCGGGAACCGGAATATGACGATCTCGATTAACCGTAACTTGGCTAATGAAAACGGGATGACCTTGGCCGAAGTAGTGGCGGCCTTGGCCTTAACTTCATTATTATTAGGTTTGTTATCCCAATTTTTATATACTACGGTCGGGCTTTGGAGTAAAAATGACAAAGCATACCGTTATCAACATCAATTAAAATATGTTTACCAGACTCTGGCTAACGATTTTGAAACCGTATTCACCAGCAGATTTTTGCCGGAGGAGCCTTTTCAAGGCGAGGAGTTGCAGTTGAGTTTTTGGAGTGAAAACTACCATGGTTTGGAACAAATCAGGTACCGGTATGACTTTGAAAATAAAACTCTCTGGCGTTCGGCCGGGTTTTGGGGGAGCGAACCCGAAGCGCGAAAATTGTTTACGGGGATTTCCGAATGGAGGTTTGAATATTTCGAACCTAAGAAACGTAATTGGGTTTTGTATTGGAAACCGTCATACCGGACGGAACTGCCATCTCTAGTTAAAATAACCGCCCGGACAGAGCTGGGCGTTTTGGGGCCTTTAGTTTTTTCGATAAAGGCCCGGCGAAACGAGGAAGATTAATGAAGTTTCACGAAGAACGTGGTTCGGTACTGATCTTGGTGGCTTGGGTTTTTGCTATTATCGGCATTGTCGCCGCCTTTTTATTACAACGTTCCGAGATAGAGTGGGCGGCTGTGTCGAATCTGGAGCGGAATATACAGGCCAGGCAGTTGGCTGAGGAGATACTCCAGGAATATTTAGTCTTACTCCGCGAAGATGATACGGATAACGACAGTATGGCCGATGCCTGGTTCGATAATGACGGTTTTTCCCAATATGAACGGGACGGTTATCAGGTTACCGTTAAAATTGAGGATGAAAGCAGTAAACCGAATTTAAATTTATTGAATCTAGAAGAATTGCAATATTTGAAGATCGACGGCGAACAAATCGAACCGTTATTGGATTGGATCGACCTTGACGATGAACTACGTCCTGCAGGGGCCGAGATTGAATTTTACCAAGCACTAACTCCGGCTTATAAACCTCGAAATGGGTTTCTGCCAGCGATGCGTGAAATTTTGGCTATTAAGGACGGCTTGGATATTTACCCGGAGGTTGCGCCGCATTGTACGGTCTTCGGCAAGTACAATCTGAATGTGCTGACCGACTTGCAATTGGAAAACCTGTTACTGTCGGCGGGTTTCGAAAAGTCTTGGGTGGAACGAATGGTTAACGATGTTAAGTTTTTTCGTGGGGAAAATTCGGCCAAGGAATTTACCAATTTTGATGAATTACGCCAATTGGGTGCGGTCAGCTTGGAAAAATTGGATGAACTACGCCCTTTATTGACGTTAAGGGGGATTATCAATATCAATTTCATCAGTGAAGCCGGGCTAAAAATGATTCTCAAAAAAACCGGCTATGATACGGATCTGTCGAAGTCGATCGTTCGACGCCGCCGGGAAGAGCCCTTTAGTGAAATTACTGAAATTCAGCATTATTTCAATAATAAAGAAAATCCGCTAAAGGTAGAAAAATATTTTACCACAGTTTCAACGATCATCCGCTATCAAATCTGGCTTAGTAAGGGTAGGCACGCTTATTATCTGGAGGCGGTCCAAGAAAGGGTCCCCGATGATGATGAGTGGCGGCTCTATCCTCTTTCCCGCTGTTTCTTGCTTAATCAGGAAGTCCCGGAATTGCCGGAACCTCCAGTGGATGTTAGTGAAGACGAAGAGGTTGAATAATGGCTAAAACAAAGATTGCCGTCTATTTAGGCGAAGACCATTTTACCGCGGTTGAAGTTAAAACAAGTAAGGCTGGCGGCGAGTTATTGCGCTTTAGTGTTTATCATCTTGGAGAAACCGGGTTTTCCAGGGAATGGTTGGCTAAGCTCTGGAAGAAAGAGTATTACGGCCATAACAAAGTCATTTCATTATTGCCTCAGAATTTAGTCAAATATAAAACATTATCGTTGCCGTTGCTTCCTGATGAACAGATTCAGGCTGCAGTCCGGCTGGAAATGGATAATAGCGAGGCGGGATCGGTTTACCGGATCATAACCGTTAAACGAGAAGAACAACATACCTCGGTAAAAATAGCTTTAATCAGAGACGATGAGTTAGAGTCCTTTCTCGGTAAACTTCAGGATGTCGGATTAACAGTGGAATGGTTCGGCCTCAACCATCACGGGCTTCAGAATTATCTCGCCTTCAACTTCGACTTTTTAGAAGGTTCCGGGGCTGATCTTTACCTGAGCTTCAATAATACTTATACGGAAATCGGAGCGCTTACCGATACGGAGCTTCTTTACCGGCGCGTTTTGCCCATCGGTAAAAAGCATTTGGCGGAGGCCTCTCCAAAATATCTCCCGGAGTTAATTGAAGGGATCAGGCTTTCCTTAGCTTCTTATCAAACCACCAACAGTATTCCGTTACCGGAACAGGTTTGGCTTTTTGGAGAGGCTAAACTCGAACCGGAGTGGCTCCACCGGTTAACCGAGGCCTTGGGAATTTCACTTGAAGCACCCGCCAAATCCAGACTTTCCGGGGTGATTACGGGAAATCACACCGCCGAGCTGGCGCCATTAATCGGTTTGGCCCTTGATGAATCCTGGCTTGCCCGTCAAGATTGGCGTATTAACACTTTTCAACAAGCCCGCCGGGAGCGGGAGCGGCGCCGTACGATGACGGCGCTAAAAGCGGGTTTGGCCGGAACGTTGCTGATCGCCGGGTTATTTTTGGGAGTTCAAGCCCGGGCTATTAGGAGTGAAAAAAACACCGCTTGGCTCCAAGGGCAGAAAGAGACGGTCGCCCGGTTGCGTAAGATTGAGGCCGATACCAATCAAAAGATTAATCAACTAAAGGAACTGGAGAACTGGATGGAGCGGCGCGGGTATGAGCTGGAGTTTTTACGGGCGCTCCAAGCCGGCCTCCCCGAGGAGACCCAAATCACAGACTTGGTTATGGAAGATGGAGTCATTAAAGGGCTGTCCGGTTCAACCCGTTCGGTTTCAAGACTCCTTGAAAAACTGCAGCGGACGCCGGAACTTCAATCTTTTAAACTTAAAGGAACGATCACTTCGGACAAGAACGGGATGGAGCTTTTTCAATTGGAAGGAAAGTTCACCCCCGGGGAGAAGAAACCATGAAAGTGAGCAAACGGGAGCAGAACCTGTTGATAGTAGTGGGAATAGCTGTTTTAGCCATGATCGGTTTTAACTTTTATTATAATAACAGCGACAGTTTTAAAACAGGCGCAGTTGACGCCGGCGATTTGGAAGAGACCCGCCGGTTGTTACGTTCGGAGCGGAATCTAATCATCCGGCAGAAGGCGGTCACCGAAGCCCTAGCAGAAATTGAAAGGGGTTTTTTAGACGCCTCCAATCCGGAGACGGCTAAAATCGAACTCCTGCAAGAAGTGGAAAAACTGGCCGGTGCTATCGACCTGGCGGTTGACCAAAAAAACTTGCTCCAGTTAGGGGAGGATCTGATCGGGGTCTCCTTGGAAGGCTCTACCGAACCGGCTACACTGATCAGGTTTTTGCATGGGGCAGCTACAAATAGGTTGGGGATGAATTTGAAACGCCTCCAAATACATGCCAATCAAAAGACGAAAGAGTTAAAATATCAAGTTATAATCCAGCTAATGCTGGTGGATAAGAAGGCGGGCCAATGAAGCGTTCACATTTTATTTGGAGCGGTATCTTTGCGATTAGCGCGATTATCTTCGGATGGGGCGTGTATAATCTGATTGAAGCCCTGCGTTAT
>JBLNDC010000208.1:0-6259 GCA_050261255.1 Bacteroidota bacterium | reverse complement strand
CGGTAGCTTGCGCCGGTAAAGGATGTTCCCGGGACCCGCAAACCGGGCAGGGTTCGCCCTGATGAAGTTCCTTAACTAATTCCGCCGCAGAATTAGCTATTAAAGCCTGTTGTAGTTTTTTTCTGGACCCATCCAAATCTTTCTCTACCTGATCCAGAATGGATTTTGTGTATTTTTCAAGGTCAGCACCGGCTGAAACCGTTTGCTCCGGCGACATCTGGTGAACCAGCCCGAGCAGAGCGGACCATCTATCCTCATTCTGAGATTTCCGTTTCGTATAAAAGCTATTGACCTCTTGATAACGCTTTTCGATTCCTTCGAGACGGACCAATACGATCAGAGCGTTCTCAACCGCTTCCTTCTCATCCGGGTCGATGACCAATTGAGAGCGTTCCTGTTGCAACCGATCCAAAGCCGCCTGAGTAACGGCGCCGACTCTTTTGGAAGCGTCAATTTCCTGGGAGGTACTGCTGTTTTTAACTCTTAAAAGCTCTAATTCCCGTTGCTTCTCGGCCATAGTCCCATGAAGTTCCTTGCGCTTTTTCTGCTTCTCCTGTGCTTCCTGGTATTTGGCTTTCAGCTCCTGAAGCCGGGGTAATTGCTCCTGATAATTATTTTCCGCGATCTCTAATGCTTTTTCGGCTTCTTCATAAGTCTTGACGGCCCTGGAATATAATTCAAGCTTATTTTGGTAACTATTACTCTCCTCGGCGATTCTCCTAGTTAATTCTGTTTGACGGGCCAGCAACTCCCTCAGCGGCTCAGCCCGCTCAGCGGCGTTCAACCGGGATTGGTTTGCCTCCATTGTTTCATGTTCCTGCTCTAACTGTTTAAGTTTTTCCAGGGCGCTTTGACGTTTCGAAAACAATTCCCGGACCGTCTCGGCCTCCTTATACGATTTATCCACTGTCTCAAATGCTTGTTGGGCGGCTAAATACTCCTCTTTTTTCACCTTTAAGTCCGAAACTGCTTGATTGACCGCGTTTACCGAACAATCTCCCAGGCCTTGTGCCTCGCCCTCGATCCTCTGTAATTGTTCGGCAATGACCGCCGCCTCTTGCTTAACTTTAGCGGCCAATCCCTCGCCATACTGTTCTAAATTGAAGAGATGTTCCAACATGGCGGCCCGGTCCCCACCGGTTAAACGTAAAAATTGATCGAATTTGCCTTGGGGTAGAACTACCGCCCGGGAGAACTCGTCTTTACCGATGCCCAAAATCGTTTCGACCTTGGCCGTAACCTCCTGCGGTCTTGAGGCCAATACATCTTCTCCATCCAAAGTTATCTTTCTGAGTCGCGCCTGTTTGGCCAGAGCGGCATCGGGATCTTTCGGGTTTCGATCATAGCGGCGCTCCACTAAATACCGTTCCCTGCCCAATTCGAATTCGAAAGAGACCTCCAGCAACTTTTCGAGTTGGTTAATTATTCCCCTGGTGTTGTTGCTCGCCCGGTCCACACCGCCATATAAGGCCAACGTAATGGCATCGAGAATCGATGACTTGCCGCTCCCTGTCGGCCCGAAGATCCCAAATAACCCGTCCGCGCCTAAGGTTTTAAAATCAACTTCCTGTCGGGAACGGTAGCTGTTTAAACCCGAAAACTGTAGCTTAATCGGCTTCAAGCTACCTCACCCCCGGTGGATACGGAGCCATCGTTTGATTCAGCATCAGATTCAGATTTGTTTACCATTTCCAGGAAAAAATCTACTAAATTTTCGGGTGGTGCGATCCCCTTTTCCCGTTCAAAGAATAGCTTGAAACGATCAACCAAGGGCATCTCCGCTAAACCTCGCAACGCTTCATCATCGTTAATAAGCTCGGGAAAGATCGGCCGAATGGTAATAATCCCGGAATGGTCCTTCCGGAGTTCAGCCAATTCGGAAATTTCAAAGGGCTGGTCAGTCATGATCTCCAATTCAACCCAAGCTTCAAGATTACTCGGTTCCGAAAGCCATAGCCTGGCCTCGGCCAAATTATTAGCTCGCCACCGTTTCAAAGCTTTTCCGCAACTGAGATTAATTGAATGCACTTTAGCTAACCCGCCCGGAATAACATCCACAATCACAACTTCCTTTTGTTGGTCCGCTTCGGAGAAGCTGAATGATAACGGCGAACCCGAATACCGGCATGTTTGCGGTGTATGATTTACCAGTTGGGGGCGGTGTAAGTGGCCTAAAGCAATATATTGGGCTCCTTTAGGCAAGGCTTGGGGTGAAACTGCTAAGGCCCCGCCTAATTGACGTTCCGATTCGCTTTCCAACCCGCCCCTGGCAAACAAGTGGGCTACAACCAAGTTAACGGTGTCAGGACGGAATATTTGATCTGCTTCGCTAAATAAACTGCCGACCCGCTCGGAATAAGCTATTTGCCCGGAACCAGCATCTAGTTTTTCTGATAATACTTCATTCAGCCTTGACTCCGACGGGTAAGGGAGGGCATAGACAAGGGTTTTTTCATTTGATCCGGGCGCCACCAGCTCCACCCAGCCGGGGCCGGTATTGATCCGTCCGAATCCTCCGGCAGATGTTCCAACCATTAATTGTTCTCCGGGATACCCCAGCAATGATATTCCATGTTTCAAAGCCAATGGATTGGCAGCATGGAGCCGATCAGGACTGTCATGGTTGCCGGCGATGGCTACTACTGCTCGTTTCCCGTTATCCGAAAGTCGCTCCAATGCGTCAAAAAATAAATTTTCAGCTTCAGCCGAAGGATTGTAAGTATCAAAAACATCCCCGGCCACCAGGATGACTTGAATATCTTCATCCATTACGATAGCCACTAATTCATCCATGAATTGTTCCTGTTCGGGAAGTCTGGATCTTCCTTCTAGATTGCGGCCCAGGTGCCAATCGGATGTATGTAAGATGCGCAAGATATAACCTCCTGAGGTTACGAATAACAATCAAATCGTAATTACAAATCTTACTAAATATATGAGCTTAATAGTTAATTCTTTTCTTTCTTAGTTTTCCCTTTAATTAAAAGAATTCCGAATTTCTCTTTTGCTAAAGGATTCATAGGAAATTATTGAAACTTACCATCTGTAAATAATGAGCAGATTTTGGCATGATCCTGATGTTTGCCTTCTTTTTTGTTCTGAGCATTTAAAGCACAATTATCACAAAATTAATCATTACTTGCAAAAATACAATTGTAATAGCGCATTGATCTAAGTTAAACATAAATTATATTGATTCCCAGAAAACCAACTCGAGGAGGTGAGAAATAATGGCCGATGCTCAATTCGACGGCATCTTCGGTGGTTGGTGGTGGATCTTTCTAATCTTTATTTTCTTCTGTTTCTGTAATCGTCGTTTCTAGTTGGCTGCCAACATAAATGAAATAGAAGGGTACTCTTGAAACGAGTACCCTTCTGCTCTAAAAACATTTCAGACTGGAACAGCTCTAGCTCATGCCGGTTTCTCACTGCAAGATTTGATACCGGTCAAAAACCCCCTAGTTCCATCGGTTCTCCAAGAACCAAGCTATCTTCGGTTACCATGGAATCATAGGCCAAAATCTCAACCCCGCTCGCCCGGGCTATCCGTAAAGCTTCGGTGAATTTTGAATCCATTGTAGTGTTTGGCAGAAACTGACGGGGTCCTTTCATCTGAATCAAAAAGAAGATATAGCCCTTAAAGCCCGACTTGACAGCTTCAGCCAGCTCGACCAGGTGTTTAGCGCCCCGTTCCGTTGGCGCGTCCGGAAAGAGCGCCGTCCCGTCTCGCTCTAAAGTGACTCCCTTGACCTCAATGAAACCTTTTTCCGATTCATTTTCATAATAGAGGTCAAAACGGGAATTACCAAATCTGACTTCTTTGGTAATCCGGATCAAGTTTTTAAACTGGTGTAAAAGCCCCTTACTTAATGTTTCATAAACAACTTGATTTGGCGCTTGAGAATCGATATTGATCAACATCTCCTTTTTATAAGCGGCAATCAAAGAATACTGGGTTTTACGTTCTTCATGCTTCGCCTTTTCCAGGATGACAGTTGTGCCGGGGATTAGGATCTCCCGGCACCGTCCTGTATTTTTGACATGGACTGTTTCGGTGCGGTCATTCATCAAAACCCTGGCGATAAACCGGTTAGGCCTTTCAATAAATTGTCCTCGTTGAATTATCCCGTATTTCATTGGCTCTCCGTATCATAATTAGTTCTTGGATCTCTAATCGTCTCCGCCAAGTCAATCCATATTTTCATTCCTTCCCTGACCTTGGTTTTCGCCATTACCGCTTCGTTATCGACCAGGACCTTACCTGACTTTATCTTCTTTTCGATTCGGCTACGGCTAATCCCTACGAAATAATGGGTTAATAACTTATCCAACCTCCATTCTCCTTTTATTCTTTTAACGAAGATCTCAATTTCAGTAAACCCCATCCTAAGGCACTCCTCAATCCGGATTATTTCAGCTAAACTCGAGGTATCAGCCATTAAATCATCGGATTCCCGGTTCTCAAGATAATGTTTAGCGCCGTATATATCGAGCAATCTGTTCCAAGTATGCCCTCGCCCGCATTTATAGATGGCGTACTCATATATCTTTTTACCATTAGCATTCCTTCTTCTTTTCAAAGAGTCCTTGAATTTCACCTTTCCACCACAACCGTGGCAATAACGATCTAGAGAGTCAGATCCTTCGGAACTGATCTCCCAAGTAACCAATAAACGTTCCACGTCCTTCACCCTTTCTTTAAAGGTAAAGGAACGCAATATAAGCTGCTTCGCAGCGACATTATAAAATTATTAAAAAAAGAAAGCCCATTTAAGGCTTTCGCAAATACTAAACGAATCTATATTGCGCTCCTTGTAATGGCCAAAGACGCAACAAACCTGAATTAAGCCTTTCAGATCGTGAAAAGCCTTTACTTCAAATCCGATAAGTTGCGCGTTTCATTTGTCCATTACAAGTACGCCGGTGTCAATTTATATCTTTCCTTTCTTTGGATAACCATAGTATATCTTCCAAAACCGGATCTAGTCAAGGGTATTTTTCTATTTTAGATTGGTTCGCCTACCGATATAATAGTAAATTATCCCGGATAATAAGCATAGCTAACTCTGTGGTTTTATCGAGTGGATTCCAGTTTGTGTTGTCGACTTTGTTATAACAAATCACAAGCCCCGATGCTTCGGATCGGGGCTTGTGATTTTTGCTCCTTCAGCCCTCCTCAAAAACCGGTCCAGGCTAAGTGAAGTATCAAGCTTTGGCATCCCATTGGGCCTTACCGGACACCAAACTAGCAAACCATGTTTTTAATTGATCCGGACCGAAGCCGATACTGGAATCAATATCAATCAACGAGCCATTCTGAAAGTCAATTTTTTGTTCTAAGTCGGGGATTTTATCTACTCCATAAGCCAAAATCGACTTGAGTTTGGTCACGATTTCCGCAACATACTCGTTATCTTCACCAAAATCTTTTTCACCATTAAGGATCTGTTGGAGTTGCTCATTGGCCCCGACAATTTCGCCGTCGACCAGTTTCAATTCGCTAAGATCCTGTCCGGCTTCATCTTTCAAAAAATCGTAAACCATCCATTTTTCGAGAACTCCGAGTTCTTGCTTCCCATTCATCGTTTTAACCGACTCGATATGTAACGTCAGTCCCGTAATAATATCTTTCAAAGATTCGTTAAGAACTTTCTCAATCTTGGCCTTTTTTTCTTGGTCGTTAATCCCTGAAACAGTAATCTGTCCATCCTTATCAATGGTCAATGTTAATTTCTCTTTCGAGGAAAGTCTAATCCCTTCCTTGGTCAACGCATTATTAATGATTTGATTAAAAACTTTCCGGTCCTCCAGATTCTGCAAGGCGACCGAGAGATTGCCGGAACTGGACCAAGTACCGGTCTTCGGGTCGTATACTCCCTTATCGGCATTTAGAGTACTCGCTGCAGCCATCAAGGGATCCAAGTTTGACATAGAGGTATGACTTTGCTTTTGGTCAGCTTTCTTATTCATGATGCTAATTAAGTTATCCTGATTATAGTACCCGTTGATGCCGTAGTTTAGTGGCCCATTATTGACACATCGCAATGACTTCTCTCCCTTCAGGTAAAGTTTTATCATTGTATGTATCGAATTTTAAAACGGAAAAGTTTAGCAGTTAATATAATCATTCTTTAATCCGATCAATATCTTTCTTCCTTCCCGAATAGTCGCTCATCAGTTTCTCCACTAATTCGGTCCTGTTAAAAACCTTCAGTTTATTGAATATATTGGCGATATGCCGGTAAACTGTCAATTGGCT
>JBLNDC010000207.1:0-2803 GCA_050261255.1 Bacteroidota bacterium | reverse complement strand
TAGCAGCTAAATTTAAATGATTAATGGTAAGGCGGATGGGTGGACTGAAATTAGGCTCATAGGGCATAATAATCCCGGAGGTGATTGGATGGCGACTCCCCAAGAAATCCAGGAGTGTATCGATAGTTCAACTCAAATTGCCCACTCGCTCCGTTCGACCGCAAATACTCTTTTATGCGCAATGGAACGGCAAACGGCCACCTTGGGCGCAGCTCATCTGGAAATGGGCATCAACTCTTTAGTGCAAGCGAAAACGCTCTTAAAATAGGAGGTACCAAATGTCAGCCAAACAAGTTGCCCAAGCGATGGCAAGCGCCAAACAAAATGCCGATAGACTACGGTCGATGGCCCAATCCGAAACCGATCAAAATGTTAAGAAACTCCTATTAGAAGCGGCCCATCATTTCGACGTGGGAGTGGCGGAGCTGGAGTATATTACGACTGAAGCCACGGTTTCAATCTAAAGTGTTGAAGACAGAATACAGACCATATAGCCAGTAGATAACTTCCCCGCTGGAATGATAATTGCTCACAGCAGCGGGTTTTTCCTTGCGGACTAAATTTGCTAGGGCACGGCTCTCCGGTTCACTTTCCGGGCCGAGCCCTTTATATTTTTTAAAGTGAGGCTTATTGAGACTAATTGCCTAGTCCCAAGCAGCTCGAAATTGGATGTTTAGATTGACTCCTCGGGCATTAGTTTTTCAACGGGTAAAGTCATTATCACCTTGCTTGGCTTTAAGCAACAAGCTGGGATTTGGAACATTTTTGGTACCGTGGAGGACAATCTCTACTCCTTCAGGATTAACTATCGGCACGAAAAAAACAGTTCCTTTAACCGTTCAGGTTGGTAAGAGCCGATTGATTTTGTATTTTAGCATACTCTTCAGCCATTTTAAATACTTGGGTAAAGAATCATTCCTTTTAGGTCCTTAAAAAAAATTTTAGTATAGAAGGAATTTTTGGAGGGAGTAACGAAATATACAATGCATTCAAAATTGAATTCAAAATTGAATTCAATTTTTATGGTCTTGTGCAGTGGTTTTGTATAAGTATTTGTTTTAAGGTTAAATGAATAATTAGTCTTGGTCAAGAGCAAGGGAAAACTCCGGAAAGGGAAATAAAGGGAGTTATCAATAATTAGTTTACAGAGATGCTTAATGCTGAATTTTAATTAGGCCGGGTTTACTCTATTTAACAATAATCGTAATTCGAAAGAGGGAAAAAAATGGAGAAGAAGACAAAGGGGAAAAAGTCGTTAACTTATCATAATAATAAAGTATATGAAAGACTCAAAAGGATGATTATTGATTGAGAATTAATGCCAGGGGAACAGGTTAGACAAGTTCAAGTCGCAAACAAATTGGGTGTAAGCCGTACTCCGTTAATAAATGCCTTACATAGATTGATCAGTGAAAATTTTGTCCAGTATCAACCACGGCGGGGTTACGTGATACGTAAGTTTGGAACTGAAGAAATGATTCAACTACACCGGGTACGCGAGGCATGCGAAGGAGTTGCTGCCTATGACGCGTGTTTAAAGATTACGGATGAACAAATTGAAGGGCTAAAGTCATTATTTAAACCGTTTTTTAATGTTACTGATTGGACTCCGGAGTTAATTAAACAGTATTTAAAAGCGGATATTAAGTTTCATGAAACCATCTTGGAAATAGCGGGGAATCCTTTTGTAACCCAAACCCTCAATAGTCTTGGCTTTTTATACTTTACCTATCAAAGAGGATTATTGCAAAGTCCCGAGATTACCATCAAAGACCATCTTGCAATCATTAGTTGTTTCATTGAGCGTAATCCTGAATCAGCCCGTAATGCAATTGAAAAGCATTTATTGAAAGGGAGAGAAAATATCTCCCATTATTGATTCATCAGGAGCAGCTGATATTTTTTTTAGCGATCTCATTAAAATATGCGAATTTGTTACAAAGAGTCCAAATAATTGAAATAGAAGGAGGTATTAGAATGTTTGATTTGGCTATCAAAGGAGGCATTATCCATGATGGACTGGGCAATGCGCCCCAAAAGGCGGATATTGGTATCTCCGGAGATAAGATTTCACATATCGGCGCGATTGAAGATGATCATGCCCACAAGGTGATTAATGCATCAGGTGAGGTCGTCAGCCCGGGGTTTATTGATTTTCATAGTCATGCTGATTTTGCTTTGCTTAACGAACCTGAAAGCTATGCTAAAGTACGACAGGGAGTGACGATGGAAGTAATCGGCAATTGCGGTTTTAGCCCAGCGCCGTCAGCGAAGGCTACGATGGATCTGCTACGCACCTACTTATTACCGACTTTGGGGAAGATTGATACCTGGAACTGGTCGACCTTTCCCCAGTACTTAGCTGCTTTATCCGCAGCCAAGCCTTCCGTGAATTTTGCCTCTATGGTCGGCCACGGCGCCTTACGTATTTATGCCATGGGATTTAGTAGCGCTAGACCCAATTCTCAGCAAATGGCTTTAATGAAAGAAGCTTTAATCGAAAGTTTAGAAGCTGGCGCCGCAGGCTTTTCCACCGGTTTAATTTATGTACCGGCTTGCTATTCAGAACGGGAAGAGTTGGAAGAATTTTGCCGGATTTTGGCCCGCTACAACCGGATTTTTGCGATTCACATGCGCAACGAATCGGACATGCTTTTGGAATCGGTAAAAGAAAATATCGAATTAGCCCGTAAAACCGGGGTTCATTTACATATTTCCCATCTTAAATCCTCCGGGGAAGCGAACTGGAACCAAGTAGATCCCGTATTGGAGCTTATTGCATCCGCCCGTAACGAAGGGCTTA
>JBLNDC010000206.1:0-3237 GCA_050261255.1 Bacteroidota bacterium | reverse complement strand
TGGGTATATTCACCGGTTACCCTTCCTTCATGAATAACCAAAATCCGATCGCTAATCCCCATAACTTCCGGCAACTCGGAAGAGATTAAAACGATGGCGACTCCGGCCTCTTTTAACTGGTTAATTAAGTTATAAATCTCTATTTTTGCCCCAATATCAATACCGCGTGTCGGTTCATCAAGTATCAACACCTTCGGGTGAATCATCATCCACTTGGATATTACAACCTTTTGTTGGTTACCGCCGCTTAAATTCTTTGCCGTCTGTACCAGTGACGGGGTTTTGATGCTTAGTTTCTGGACGTACCCTTCAACTTCCTTAGTTTCAATACGGTTCTTTATTTTGCCGAACTTTGTAAATTTACTAAGTGCCGCGATACTTATGTTATGTTTGACGGATAACTTTAAAAAGAGGCCTTCCATCTTACGATCTTCGGAAGCATACGCAATACCATATCGTACTGCATCACGAGGAGATCTGGTCTTTATCTCTTTCCCTTCAAGATATATCTGCCCGCCGTCAACTCGAAGCGCCCCGAATATAGCCTTGGCGAGTTCTGTTCTACCGGCGCCCATTAACCCGGAAACACCAAGAACTTCTCCGGCTTTCACCGTAAAACTTACTTCATGTAAAATCCCTTGTTTGGATAATCCCTCAACCCTCAGAACTTCCCGACCGGGAGGTACAATTTTGCGAAGGAATTTTTCTTCGAGTCTGCGCCCCACCATCATCTGAATTAATTGCTGCTGGGTAATATCTTTGACCTCGGCACTTCCGATATACTTACCATCTCTCAATACTGTAACTTGATCACATATTTTATAAACTTCATCCAATTTATGGGAAATATAGACAATTGCCTTTCCGTTTTGTTTTAGATTGCTAATGATCTCAAATAACTTAGCAGTTTCTTGATCGGTCAGCGCTGCGGTGGGTTCATCCATGATAATAATCTCCGCATCCAGAGAAAGAGCCTTGGCGATTTCAACCATTTGCTGCTCACCGATTCCCAAATCTTTGATCAAGGTCCGGGGATCGGTTTGAACTCCCAGTAGATTTAGGTACTTTCGGCTTTCGTCGTAGAGTTTGCCCCAATCGATTCGTTTGGAGATTCGCTTGCTGTACTCCCTGCCGATAAAGATGTTCTCGGCAATGGATAAATAAGGGATCAAGTTTAACTCCTGATGAATAATGGCAATTCCTAAACTCTGAGCCTGCCTGGGCCCTTGGATCTCAACCTTATTTCCCCGGCAAAAAATCGAACCGGAATCCTTCGGGTATACCCCTCCAAGAATTTTCATAAGCGTCGATTTGCCGGCACCGTTTTCACCTAAAAGCGCATGCACTTTTCCTTTATAGAGAGTTAAATTTACTTCTTCAAGAGCTTTTACTCCGGGAAAATTTTTGCAGATTTTCTCCATTTTTAAAATCGGAACTTCCATAAATATCTTCCTCCTAAAAAGTTACCCCGGACTTGAGTATGATATTGGCGTAAGGAGTGCATTCACCCGTGCGAATACATGCCCGGGTCCTTTTAGTAAGAACCTTAAACTCTTCATGGGAAACTTTTGATATTTTTATCCCCTTAAATATCTCCTGAATCACTTGATGGATTTGGGGGTTTTCTGCTTCCATTTCTTTGGCAATGATAACTTCTTCAACTTTCAACTCCGTAAGCACTACTTTTAAAGTGGCGACGAACCCCGGTACATCTTTAGTGAGCGCGATATCAATTCTTTTTATTTCATCCGGAATCGGCAATCCGCAATCGGTAATTGCCAGCAGATCGGTGTGTCCCATTTTCGCCACTACCGCCGAGATCTCACTATTTAACAAAACTCCCTTTTTCATAACTATCCTCCTCTGTGGTTATTTATGACCTGTGGTGATTGTTTATGACGATCCTAATTTCACTATTCCCAGGAGACAGATCGGTTGTGCTTCGTTGAATATTTAATCCATGAACCTGTTATCTTCGCTAGAAATACTGATTTAAACGTTCTACTAAGTAAAAATCAACTGCTTTTTTATAACTAATCACTGTAAAAAACGCTTAGATTATATAAAATCAGGTTGACTTCCTAACTAAAAGTTCGGTGTTTAATATAATATTAGTTTCTGCTACCAGTTTCGGTTTTTCCAAAACTCCCACTAATAACTCGACCGCCTTGTAACCCATTTCATAAATTGGTTGTTTAACTGTTGTCAATTCAGGTTCGACCATTTTTGCCATGTAAATATCATCGAATCCCACTACCCCCACGTCTTGGGGAACATTTAAACCGGCGTTTTTCAATGTTTTAATGACACTGATGGCTATCAGATCATTGCCGCAAAATACGGCATCGAAGGGTATACGTCGCTCCAAAAGCCTCTTAATCGCCGCTTCTCCCCATTCGCTTTTATAATGTCCGGTCCACACGTATGCTTCATTATAAGCGATTCCCTGTTCCAGCAGCGCTCTTTTATAACCCGCCATTCTATCCAAAGTAGTTCTGGTTGTCGGTTCACCGACAATTAAAGCAATTTTATGATATCCTCTATCTATCAGATGTTTGACGGCTTGATAGGCACCCGCTTCGTTATTTACCAGCACTTTACCTTTAATATTACGGTTTTCCGCATTGCGGTCGATTAAGATGACCGGAATTGAAGTCCTGTCAATACCGGCAATATCTCCGGTTCTTTTAGCAGACTGGGTAAGAACAATGCCATCCACCATTTTGCCGGTAAGCATGTTTATATATTTTTCTTCTTTATCCAAATCATCATCGGTATTACAAAAAATAATATTGTACCCGGCTTCGCTGGCCTTGTCCTCAGCGCCCCTGGCCAACTCGGGAAAAAAAGGATTGGCGATATCCGGGATAATGAGACCGATTGTCTTGGTCTGCCGCGTCACCAAACTCCGGGCCACTTTATTGGATATATAGTTATTCTCCTCAATGATCTTTAAAACTCTTTCCTTGGTCGCCGGACTGATACTGGCATCCTTGTTGTTAAGAATCATCGAGACTGTTGCGGTCGAAACATCGGCCATTCTGGCAATATCCTTAATTGTCGGTTTTCTAGTCACCTTGGCCATTCCTTTGAAATAGAGAGCTCTTGAGTAGAAGGCTTACTTAAACGGTTTAGTTATACGTTTTAGTAAACCGTTTAAGTTGAGTTTATCACATCTTTAAAAGTTATTCAAGAATCTATAAACAACTAATTTCAATTACTTTTATTTTTTGAGAC
>JBLNDC010000205.1:0-4361 GCA_050261255.1 Bacteroidota bacterium | reverse complement strand
CTAAACGTTTTTTTAGACTAAGAAAACGATCCACTACCAGGCTGTGATCAGTGGTAATGGATATATTTGTTATTAGTACTCGTATTTTAGTCCTTAATTGTCCATTTTCCCATGGATTTTCTTGCTTTATCTTGACCGATCTTAACTAAAAACACTTGGCATCTACTACCTGTGATCGGATTATAAAGGTAAGCGAATCCTCCGCTTACCACATGATGGTGTTAGGCGGATGTTTGAGATTTTTGGGCTTGAAAAGAAATGTGAGTAAGAATATACAAATTTTGCCCCGCCTTAAGGAGCCGCCAATTGGTCAGTTTTTCTTCTCTTTTCCCTGTTGCCTTGACCTAACAAGAAGCCAATACCCTCTCGAATTTCGTTTTGAGGCAGATCTCACCCTTGGTCAGGGTAAAGATTCATTTAAGGTTCGTCGCCTTGAAGGGTTTATGAATTTTCAACAAACCCGGGGATAATATCTTTAACCTAGGGCATGGTGTACATTAATTGCCTAAACGGGTACAAATGTCCCTTGCAATTCCACGCTCAGCGGACGATGTCGTGCTAAATACATTTGCATGGCATCGATACTTTTGAGTGCAATATTTTGACGGTTTGTTCCGTATTTGAGAGGAACCCCTTGCTCTGTAACAAAAGTTGCTTTGTAGATCCGATCTAACTTTACTTCATCTTGGCCTATGAACAATTTTTGGATGCGTTTCCCGTTAGGGTTTTCAATACGAATGTAGGCAGTAAGGCCGAGACAACGTTTAACGTATCCTCCCATTTGTTGGAATGGGTCAGGAGAAAACGTACGTTCAAGGTTTTCCTCCAGCATACAAACGATTTCTTCACCAGTAAGGCTGACAACGGATACAGGAGGATTCATGGGAATAATGTTGTAGAGGTCATTTAAAGAAATCGGTCCGGGTATAATCGGGGCGCCGTAACGCCAGCCATTGGAAAACGCAATTTGGGCTCCGGTAGTTTCAAGAAGGCTTTGCAAAAGAAAATTATCCATCGTTGACTCAAGTGACGTCCCACGATGAAGTGGACCGGATGTTGCTCCGACAACCTGAGAAAGTTCTTCCTGAAAAGGTTTTAGTGCTGTTTCAACCATTTTAGCCATGACTGGATCGGGTTGAATTTCCGGAGTAACTTCATGCAACTGATGACGGAAATTTACGATTTTCTGACCGTCTACTTTAATCTCTAGAGTAGTAAGGAAAGAACCATGATATCCTGATTGAACAATAATCGTGCTGCCCTGCAGCACCGGTTGATATAGACGGTTATGAGTATGGCCGCTCAGGCAAATGTTTATCCCTTGAACCTCCGATACCAGTTTGACGTCCTGCGGGAACCCAAGATGGGAAAGAAGTACAACCAAGTCTACGTGTTCATGTGAGCGTAGATGTTCCACAAGCCCAGGTAATTCATCCCTTCCATTGGTAAATGTTAGTCCTTTACTATAGGAGGCCGGCATTGTTTTATCCACAATATTTGACGCAAGCCCTATGATACCTATTTTTAATCCATTAATATTCTTTACAATGTACGGTTGCAAGAAATATTGCCCATTTTCTTGATGATAAATATTGGCTGCCAATAAGGGGTAATTAAGTTCTGCCGCCCTTTCTTTTAACACTTCGGGGCTGTAGGCAAACTCCCAATGTACGGTCATAGCATCCAGCCCTAAATTATTCAACAACGGAAGTAAGATTTCTCCCTTAGTTTGAACAACGGGATAAGTGCCGTGAAAAGTGTCGCCATTATCACAAAAAAGGATATTGGGATTTTCTGCCCGAATCTGCTTGACCAGAGCAGCAAGTCTGGCATACCCTCCTGTTTGTCGAAAAATGGCTTGTCTTCCCTGCCAAAAAAGTTCCTGATGTAAATCCAAGTAACCGTGTACGTCATTAATTTGTACAATGGTCAGTCTTTTGTTTCCCATTAAATCTTACTCCTTTTAATTCAATTGTTTTAAGTATGTACAGAAGAAATGTCTAAGATTCCGCATCGGCTAATTAAGAATTGATGGCTCGATCCATAATTTGTCCAGGTTATTATTTTTAATGGGTAGACAATTGGCGCACACTGGCTTAAAATTATTGTAAACATATCTTAATATGGAGGTTTACAATGAGGTGATAAACATATGTTAATGCATAATTAACAGTAGACTTTGTAACGGTCATTCATCCATTTGGCAATGCAATTTCCAGATGTTATAAAAAATGTTTTGAAAGGGAGCAGCAAGATAAGTATGAGTAATGTTGATTTAATTAACCGTTTAGAGGAAAAGGTATTGGCCGGTCAGGATATTACCCGGGAAGAGGCTCGAAAGTTGGAAGAATTAACAGGGTCTGACCTGTATCATTTGTTTGCTGCCGCCAGCAGGATTCGTGATATACGGGCTGGCAAAAAGGTGGATCTTTGTTCTATTATCAACGCCAAGTCCGGTCGGTGTTCAGAAAACTGTAAATTTTGCGCCCAGTCTGCGCATCATCAGACTGGAGTGGACGTTTATGATTTGTTGGATGGGGAGACAATTATAGAACGAGCACTTCAGATGGAAGCGGAAGGAGCTGGGCGGTTCTCCCTGGTGACCAGTGGCCGGGGGATAAGTGAAGGCGATTTTGTTAAGGTCTTAAGCATTTACCGGCGTTTGGCCCGAGAAACCAACCTGAAGCTTTGTGCATCCCTGGGGATAATCACTGAAAACATGGCTCGAAGCTTAAGGGAAGCCGGTGTAAGCATGTACCATCATAACGTGGAAACATCGGAAAGCTACTTTCCACAAATATGTACTACGCACAGTTATCAAGACCGCATCAACACCATAAAAGCTTGTCAGGCTGCGGATTTGGATGTTTGCAGCGGCGGGATTATTTCGATGGGTGAAACCATGGGCCAGCGTTTGGAGATGGCCTTTACTTTAAGGGAATTAGAAGTGCAGTCTATACCCATAAATATTCTCAATCCCATCGCAGGTACTGCCCTGGAAACACAACCGGTGTTGCCTCCCTTAGAAATATTACAAACTATAGCAATTTACCGTTTTATTTTACCACAAGCAATGTTGCGGTTCGCAGGTGGTCGCGAAAATGCCCTGCGAAATTTGCAGTCTATGGGTTATTTAGCAGGAATCAATGCTACATTGGTGGGTAGTTATTTAACCACATCCGGTCGTACTGTGGCGGAAGATATTCAAATGATACTGGATATGGGGTTAGTAGTATAGTAATCAGGAAAAAGTGAGCTACAACCGTTAAACCCGGAGGAATCCTGACGGGCTTCGCACTTAACGCGGAGTCCCTTCATTTTTAAAGTGGAATAATTTATAAAATTTTCTGACCGCTGATTAACTGCTCATCTTGACTTTTCTTTTACATCTTTAAAGAATCTTTAAAATTGAATGTTATAGTCTAAAGGATACGACTACAAAGGAGGGAAAAAGATGCAAGATGCCCTACAGGTTGGTCCTTTTCTGCTCAAGACGCAATGGTTGGTTATTATTCTTTCCGCTTTAGTGGGTTATTTTGTTATAAAATATCGTTTGAAGACAGCTGGATATCCAGATCAACGGATGATCGAGACGATCGAAAACAGCTTACTTATCGCCTTTATGGTATGGAAATTTAGCTTGATTCTTTTTGATCCGGTAAGTGTTGTTATCAATCCTTTGACTTTACTCTATTTCTCGGGTGGCGAGCGTGGGATCTGGTTGGCCGCGGTAGCTGCAATCTTTTATTTTTACCGTCGTGCGCAAAAGGACCAAGTTTCAGTTTGGGTTTATGGGGATTTATTAGCTGCAGGTTTTTTGGCTGCCACCGTAGTGTACTATATGATTGACTTGGTTTGGGATAAACAAATGGTTTGGGTTGATGGGAGTAAAATTATCATCGCCTTGCTTATTCTCCTGCTGATTTTTCGGAGAAGCAAAGAAATCGGCAAGCCGTCTGTCTTGAATCTAGTTTTATTGTGGTTTAGCTTGGGTCAAGTGTTTATTTTGTTTTTGAACCCGCTCAAACAGAATGATTGGTGGGGGTTTTCCCAAGAGCAAATTCTCTATTTAAGCCTGGCCGCACTTTGTCTTGGAATAGATTGGGTTGCGGGGAAAAAAAGACTGAACAAAAATGCATAGGGGGAAGTTCGGTGGAGAATGTTTCAGTTCTATTTGCCTTTACGGCAGGGATGTTATCGTTTTTGTCGCCGTGTGTATTTCCCTTAATTCCGGCTTATGTTGCCAATCTTACCGGTTCAACGCTTGGAAACAATAGGGTGGAGGTTTCCAAACGATTGTTGCTGGCTCGTTCTCTCAGTTTTATTATGGGTTTTAGTTTAATCTTTGTGCTGATGGGGGC
>JBLNDC010000204.1:0-6544 GCA_050261255.1 Bacteroidota bacterium | reverse complement strand
ATAAGTAATGATTTAATGCCACTTGACAAACCGCTAATTTGTAGCTATATTTAAAAGAAATCATAACAAAAAAACAATGAAGGAAAGAGTCTTTACCGAGACCGCAAGAAGAGAGTCGGCGTTTGCTGAAAGCCGATCGGAGCAGGCAAAGAATATGGTTCCGGAGTTGCCGTTTAGAAGCTTAGTAAAAATGGCCGTTTGGTTAACGTTATTAAACCACAGAAGTCTTCTAAAGATTTACTTTAGAGGAGAACTGGGGTGGTACCACGAAGGCAACCTCTCGTCCCCTATGGGATGAGGGGTATTTTTATTTATTTCGGCTAATAGTAAGACATAGTCAGAAATGTTGTTTCAAGACACGTTACGCGTGTGGTTGGCTGTCAAGGCGGGTCAAAAATATTTCGTCCTCGTGCTCAGTGGAACGGTGCTCGTACTCGTAATCGTAAGTTATTTTCCTAGTTGGATGTATAAAAATTTAGGAGGGGATTTGAGTGAGTAAGTTTTATATCACCACACCGATTTATTATCCGAGTGACAATTTACATATCGGCCATGCCTATACCACAGTGGTGGCCGATGCCCTGGCGCGTTATCACCGTCAAATCGGGGATGAAGTCAGGTTTTTAACCGGAACGGACGAACATGGCCAAAAGATTCAAAGACGGGCGGAAGCAGCCGGGATTTCGCCCCAAGCATATGTGGACCGGATTGTCGCTAACATTAAGGATTTATGGCTTAAGTTCAAGATTACCAATGATGATTTTATCCGCACTACCGAAGCCCGGCACGAGGAAGCGGTCCAAAAAATTTTTGAACGCCTTTATCAGCAGGGCGATATCTACAAGAGTGAATACGAAGGTTGGTACTGTACCCCATGCGAAGCGTTTTGGTTGGAACGGCAACTTCAAGAAGGCAATAAATGCCCCGATTGTGGACGGGATGTGGAATTGGTAAAAGAAGAAAGTTACTTCTTTAAACTATCCAAATATGCCGACCGTTTGATGAAATATATCGATGAACATCCCGAGTTCATTCAACCGGTTTCCCGAAAGAATGAGATGATTAACAACTTTCTCAAACCGGGTTTGGAGGATCTTTGTGTCTCCAGAACTACCTTTGATTGGGGAATAAAAGTCCCCTTCGATCCTAAACACGTGGTCTACGTATGGCTGGATGCGCTATCTAATTATATAACGGCATTGGGGTATCCCGAAACAACGGAGCTGTTCCGGAAATTCTGGCCGGCTGAATTACATCTGGTAGGTAAGGAGATTGTCCGGTTTCACACTGTTATCTGGCCGATTATTTTGATGGCTTTGGATTTGCCTTTGCCGAAACAAGTTTTCGGCCATGGTTGGGTGGTGCTTGAAGGCGGAAAAATGTCAAAATCCAAGGGTAATGTGATCGACCCGGTCATTTTGATTGATAAGTACGGACTAGACGCCATTCGTTACTACTTGTTGCGGGAGATTCCTTTCGGCGCGGACGGTTTTTATTCCGAAGAAGCTCTCATTTCAAGAATTAATCAAGATCTGGCCAATGATTTAGGAAATCTGTTACACCGTTCATTATCGATGATTGAAAAATTCAACGAGGGTGTAATCCCGACACCCGGCAGCTATCAAGATCTGGACCGGCAATTAATTAAACAAGCGGAAGAAAGCGTAGCTGAATTGAGATCAGCCATGGAAAAACTCGAGGTCAACCAAGGTTTGGTTGCAATCTTTAAACTAGTGAGCAGGGCTAATAAATATATCGACGAAGCTGCCCCATGGGCTTTGGCCAAACAGCCGGATCAAAAAGAACGGCTAGGGACGGTCCTCTATGCGATGGCGGAAACACTACGGTTAACCGCAGTGCTGCTGGAACCTTTCTTGGTTGAAACACCCGCTAAGATTCGAGAACAATTGGGGATCGGCACTCAAAATTCGGGAATGAGCTATTCCGAGAGTATTAAATGGGGTGGGCTGAAGCCCGGGGTTCAGACCAAGAAGGGCTTGCCGATTTTCCCCCGGATTGAGGAGGAGAAACCGGCGGTGGAGAACGCAGCTCCAAAACGGCCGGAGCCCAAAAAAGAGGAGCCGAAACATTCGGAAGCAAAACAAGAGCAGATCACCATCGAGGAGTTTGCGAAGATCGACTTACGGGTCGCTAGAGTATTGGCTGCCGAAAAGGTGGAAGGCTCGGATAAGCTTTTGAAATTACGGATCAGTATCGCCGGAGCGGAAAGGCAGATTGTGGCCGGTATCGCCCAACATTATTCCGCCGAGCAGATGGTCGGGAAGGAAATTGTGGTAGTTGCCAATTTGAAACCGGCCAAGTTAAGGGGCTTGCTTTCAGAAGGGATGTTGTTGGCGGCTTCTAATGAAGAAGGTAAGTTGGCGGTGATTCGTCCGGAGGCGGAGATCGGTGAGGGAGCAAAAGTGAAGTGAACTGGATTGATAGCCATGCCCATCTCAATGACGAGGCATTTAAACTTGATGTGGAGCAAATAATCGAAAGTGCTTTAGCAGCGGGAGTTAAGGCTATTTTGGTCCCTGGTTTTGATTTGGCATCTTCAGTTAAAGCCGTTGAGTTGGCTGGAAAATACCCGATGCTCTGGGCGGCGGTAGGAATCCATCCTCATGATGCCAAAACGTGGGACCAAGCAACCGCAACTCAAATAGAACAATTGCTGGCTCAACCCAAAGTGGTCGCTTTGGGCGAAATCGGTCTGGATTACCATTATAATTATTCAACCAAGGCAGAACAGTTGAAAGCCTTTATTGAACAAATCAACATCGCCAAAAGCTGTCGTAAACCGATTATCATTCATGATCGGGAGGCGCATCAGGATACCCTTGAGACCCTCAGCCGGGAAAGGCCGGGAGACGCCGGCGGGGTTATGCACTGTTTTAGCGGTAGCGGAGAAATGGCGGCCCAGTTTTTACATCTGGGCCTTCATATCTCCTTTGCGGGGCCCCTTACCTTTACGAATGCGGTTAAGCTAAGGGAAATAGCGGCCGGTATCCCTTTGGAAAGGTTATTGGTAGAAACCGATAGTCCTTATTTGGCTCCCCATCCCTTCAGGGGCCGCCGCAATGAACCGGCTTATGTGAAACTAGTCGGGGAGAAGCTGGCAGAGATCAAAAGGCTATCCATAGCAGAAGTTATGAGTATTACCGCTGAAAATTTCAAAAACCTTTTCGGGGCAAGTTTTTAAAATTGACGGCAAAAGCCGGAAGTAATTAATTTGGAAAAATTGGCATAATAAATTAAGACAAACAATTTAGCTTATTAGTGCCGAAGTTTTCCATTAAATTCATATAATATTGGTGGTTTTTATGGAAAACGACCTTAATTTAAAAAACAGATCAGTCATAGCTTATCAGCTTCATGACTCGCTATATCTAAATATAACCAACCGTTGTCCAAATGCCTGTCTCTTTTGTATCCGGGGGAGTAAAACGGGAGTCGGATATAATTTATGGCTGAATCATGAACCTTCCTTGCCTGAAGTTATCGAAGCTATCCACGATCCTTCGAGTTATCGGGAGATCGTTTTTTGCGGTTACGGCGAACCGTTAATGCGACCGGAGATCGTGGAGGGAACGGCCCGGTGGCTCAAACAATGGCCGGTATCGGTTAGATTGAACACCAATGGTTTGGCGGACCTGATTTTAGACTACGATATTTTACCGCGGTTACAAGGTTTCATCGATATCATTTCGATCAGCTTGAACGCTGATAATGCCCGGCTTTATAATAAGCTCTGCCGCACTGAATTTGGCGAGCAAGCTTTTCCGGCAATCCTGGAATTCGCAAAACGGAGTACCAAGTATATCCCGAAAGTTATCCTGTCGGTAGTCGATTATCCTGAGGTAAATCTGGAAAAAGCAGCGGCTATTGCTAAGGAAATCGGCGTAGAGTTCCGAGTGAGGGAGTATTTGGAATAACCGATAAAAAGCAGGAATAAACCAGCTAAATAAAGAAAATTTTGATATATGGTTTTCAAACTGCGCAAATCTATTCCAGGAGGAACTAAAATGACACTAAGAATCATTTCAGGCCGCTGGGAAGGAAAGCGACGAAACTATCTTTACTTCAGTTTAGGCATAGTTTTAGTCGTGGTTTTGACCGGAATAATCTGTTACGCCTTCGCCCTCGACCAGGTGACGTTAACGGTAGACGGGCAAAGATATGACTGGAAAACACTAAGTCCGACCGTAGCTAAGGTCCTTCAAGAAAAACAAGTGGATTTAAGTGAAGGGGACGAAGTCCATCCGCCCCTTTCCACCCAGGTAAAAGAGGATACCAAAATCGAGGTAATCCGAGGTTATCCGGTGGAGATCGCCGCCGCCGGAAAAACCGTTGAGTTCAAAACTATAACCCGTCCGGTAAAAGAGGTGCTGACCAAGGCCAAAATCAAGTATGACGAAGACGATATTATCAAACCCGGTTTGGAGGCCATCGTCGAGCCCGGCATGAAAATCCGGGTAATCAATGTCCGGTCGGAAGTGATCACCAAACAAGTGGCTATCAATCCGGTGACTGAATACCGGAACGATAAAAGTTTGGAACGGGGTAAAAGAAAAACGATGCGTTCCGGGAAAACCGGTTTGGCTGAACATCAAATTCAAAAGATTTACCAAGACGGCATTTTAACCAAAGAGACCACTATATCCAAGAAAGTAATTGAACCGGTGATCAATGAGATAGTGGCGGTCGGGACCAAGCCTGTGGTCCGGACTTTGGTGACCTCGCGAGGCTCTTACCGGTACGTTGAAGCCAAAGTGATGGAGGCGACGGCTTACTATCCGGGGCCGGAAAGTTGCGGCAAATGGGCGGACGGCTATACCTATACCGGTAAAAAAGCAGGTTATGGAGTGGTGGCGGTTGATCCGAAAGTGATTCGCCTCGGCACCCAACTTTATATCGAAGGGTACGGTAAAGCGGAAGCGGCCGATATCGGGGGCGCGATTAAGGGCAATAAGATCGACCTTTGTTATGAAACCTATCAGGAGGCCTTGAGGTTCGGGCGGAAGAAGATTAAAGTTTATATTTTGGAATGAACCATGGTTCAAAATGCTCTTTTGACTAATTGTTTAGGCGAAGGTTAGTATTAATTGAGATTAAAATATGCTTTTTATTTACGATACTTTACTTCCGCAAGGCTTGTTAAATTATGAGGAAACCGGGTTTATATTAAGCCTAGCGAATTAATTGAGATGTTTAAATCCAATTGCACGGTTTATGATTAGAATAATTGAATAGCCCCTAATTATCGTTATTTTCGTTTAAACCGTGTAAAATTGCATATCTTATTGCTTGACCGCGATCTTTTAGATTCAATTTCTCGTATATATTACTTACATGATTCCGGACAGTGCCTTCTGCTAATTGTAAATTTTGAGCAATTTCACGGTTGTCTTTGCCTAGTCCAATCTGTTTCAAAACATCTAATTCCCTGGGGGTCAATTTTTGAATGGCATCATCAGGAATTTCCGAATCGGTAATACGATAGCGAATAACTTCTCTAATCAATTTTTTGGTAACTTGTGGCGATATCAGTGTGCCGCCATTATGTACTTCGAGGATGGCCTTGGCTAAATCATCCGGTTCGATTTGTTTTAATAAATATCCGGCCGCTCCATACTTTAAAGCTTCGAAAACGTATTGATCATCATCAAATGTGGTTAGTACAATAATCCTTGTGCTAGTGTTCATCGTATGGAGCTGGCGTATAAATTCAACTCCATCCATTTTAGGCATCCGAATATCCAGTAGTATTAAATTTGGGTTTAACTTTTGGTACATTTCTAAAGCTTCATATCCGTTACTAGCAATGCCAACCACTTTAGCGCCAGGAATTTTTAATTCAATCATTATCTTTAAATTTTCACTAAACAGTTTTTGATCATCAACGATTAATAGGTTTAAAGATTCATCAATCATCCGCGACTCCTCCTTTCAATGGAAACCACGCTTGTAAAGTGAAACCATCCCCAACTCTAGATATAATCTTTATCTTTCCGCCTAATTCTTCAACACGTTCCTGGATTCCGGTTAGGCCATAGCCGAATTTTATTAGATCAACTCCACAGCCGTTATCTTTGATACTCAGACTTATTCCGTTTTTAAAAAGGTTAAAATTAATAAATATCTGGGTGGCTTTCCCGTGGCGAAAAGAGTTGGTGAGACCTTCCTGGACAATCCGGTAGATAACTTGTTCTAACTCTTTATCAATAAATTGTGGAACATCCCCAAAATTTAGTTCAACTTCAACACCGGTTGATTGATTAAAAACGGTTGCTAATCGTTTTGTTTTGCCTAGTCCAATATCATCATCATAATCTTTTGGGCGGATGGTGCTTAGAAAATGTCGAACGTCGTTCAAACCCGATAATACTAACTCCCGGGCTTGATTCAACTCATCCGGGATTATTTTATTAACAGCGTTAAGTTTTTCCCGGTAAGCGTTTAATAAGGCAAGTAGATTAGTTAAGGTATAGATGAGTGAATCATGTATTTCCCTAGCAATTCGGCTTCTTTCCCTCATCATTGT